>NZ_CP150796.1:2775000-3026856 GCF_045345115.1 Brevundimonas sp. BH3 | reverse complement strand
TGCAACGCCCCCAATCATATAAGAGTCACCCGCCAGAATTAATTCTTCAAACCACCGTGCAACGCCGCTTCAAAGCTGGACATCAGGGACGACTTCTCCTGTCACGCCAAACCGAGGTTTAGCGCGTGGGGTCGTTCTCACAGACAGACAACTCCGCCGAGGGAAATGCTTGATTTCCCTCGTCTTCATCCTTGGGGATGGAAGTGCGTTACCCCTTCAACTTACTCGGGGCGCTGCGGGAATCAACGCAGATTCGAGTCGCAAATTGCACTTAAATTAGTTGACTCGCGCAAACCCCCGTCAGGACTAGAGAAAAGGTTTTTTTTGCCAGCGAGGGCTGCAAAAACTGCCTGGGGAATTGGGTTTCAGACAGCAAGAAGGCGAGGTAGCCGTAGCCGCCTCGCCTTTGAAATCGTTCGATTTTCTTGCAACACCCGTAATGCGGGTATTGGAGTAGCGTGTAAAAAAGTTAGAACGGAGAAGGGCTTAACCACTCATCCGTTCAAAGACTTTCTTAGGCGGCCGACAGCTTCTTCAGCTGGGCCGACAGACGGCTGACCTTACGCGAGCCGGTGTTCTTGTGAACGACGCCCTTGGACACGGCGCGCATCAGTTCCGACTGAGCGGTGATGAAAGCAGCCTTGGCAGCTTCCACGTCGCCGCCGGTGACAGCTTCTTGGAACTTGCGCAGATAGGTGCGGACGCGGGTACGGCGTGCTTTGTTCACTGCAGTCCGCGCTTCGATCTTGCGGATCGCCTTGCGGGCGCCGGCGTTGTTAGCCATTTGAAAAACCTTCGAACGATGTGCGCCACGATCCCGAAGGACCACGGCGATAAAATCTCAAGAGCGCGCGGCTATAGCGGAAACCCGTGAGAGGGTCAACGCAAACCGGCTGGAATTGAGTCGGGGCGGGGATTCAAGCCCCGCAGTCCCGACCCGTCGACCTTTATAGTGGACCGAAATCAGCGGCTGGTGAAGACCGGCTTACGCTTTTCGACAAAGGCGGCCATGCCTTCCTTCTGATCTTCGAATGCGAATAGCGAGTGGAACAGGCGGCGCTCGAACTGCAGGCCTTGCGACAGGGTGGTGTCGAAGGCGGCATTGACCAGCTCCTTGTTGGCGATGACTGCCAGCGGCGACTGGGCTGCAATCTTGGCGGCGGCCTTACCGGCTTCTTCCAGCAGGACATCGGCGGCCACCACGCGCGACACCAGACCGGCGCGCTCGGCTTCGGCGGCATCCATCATGCGAGCGGTCAGGCACATGTCCATGGCCTTGGCTTTGCCGACAGCGCGGGTCAGGCGCTGCGAGCCACCGATGCCGGGGGCGACGCCCAGATTGATTTCCGGCTGGCCGAACTTGGCGGTGTCGGAGGCGATGATGAAGTCGCACAGCATGGCCAGCTCGCAACCACCGCCCAGGGCATAGCCCGACACAGCGGCAATGATCGGCTTGCGGAAGGCGGCGATGCGGTCATGGGCGCGGGCAAAGAAGTTTTCCAGATACATCTGGGCATAGGACTTGTCCGACATTTCCTTGATGTCGGCACCGGCAGCGAAAGCCTTGGCCGAGCCGGTCAGCACCACGGCACGGATGCTGTCGTCCTTTTCGGCGGCTTCGAGAAAGTCGCCCAGATCACCCAGCAGTTGCGAGTTGAGGGCATTAAGCGCCTCGGGGCGGTTCAGCGTCACCACGGCATAGCCGTCGGCATGACGCTCGATCAGCAGGGTGGAATAGGTGTCGGCCATCAGGCGCTCCTGTGAACGGGGATTATGGAAGCGAGGTCTAGCGCCTCGCGATGAGAGATAAAAGCAAGAGGCTATGCCTTCTGGCACTTCGGGCAGAAGAAGGTCGAGCGACCGCCCTGTACGATGCGCGTGACGGTGCCTGTACAATCCGTGGTGCGACAGGGCTGGCTCTCGCGGCCATAAACGTCGAAGCTGTGCTGGAAATAGCCTTGGCCACCCTCGACATTGGCAAAGTCCTTGAGG
The DNA here is from genome assembly GCF_045345115.1 of Brevundimonas sp. BH3. GTDB lineage: Bacteria > Pseudomonadota > Alphaproteobacteria > Caulobacterales > Caulobacteraceae > Brevundimonas. Next base: position 3,024,864 of record NZ_CP150796.1, on the reverse strand, counting down.
GTGGAGCCACCCGCATGGATAGCATCTTCCAGCACGCGGCGTACCTCGGCGGCCAGTCTTTCAAGACGGGGCTTTGAAACCTTGCCCGCGGCGACCTCGGGATGGATGCCGGCGCGATACAGAGCCTCGCACACATATATATTGCCCAGGCCCGACACGATTGACTGGTCCAGCAGGCTGACCTTGATGTTCTGTTTGCGTCCGTCAAAGGCCTCGGCCAGATGCGCGCCCGAGAAATGGTTGCCCAGGGGTTCTGGACCCAACTGTTTGAACCACGGGTGGTCATCCACCTGACCGGTGGGGATGAGGCCCATAAATCCGAAGCGTCGCGCATCGGCATAGGCTAGGCGGGTCAACTGGCCATTAATATCGGCACAGGCGACGAAATGCTCGTGCTTGCCGGTGACCGGCGGCGCGTCCTCGAAGTGGCCCAGTGGATCGCCATCCAGTGTAAAGCGACCGGTCATGCCCAGATGTGTGATCCATGTCTCGCCGGTCGATAACGGCATCAGCAGATATTTGGCCCGCCGGTCGATCCTCAGGACCGTGGCCCCTTCCAGTCGTTCGGTGAAGCGTTCGGGAAACGGAAAACGCAGATCGGGGCGGCGGATCAGCACGCGCGACAGACGCGCCCCTTCGGCAACGGGGGTCAGGCCACGGCGGACGGTTTCGACTTCGGGTAATTCGGGCATGACGAAAGAATTAGGATGTCGGGTTGTGAAGGTGAAGCGGGCTTTTATCGGCGGTTGTCATTTTCGGGTTTTCGGGCGTAGCGTGGCCACCGGAGAATAGTGCGTCGCAGAGCGCAAGAAAGAGGACTGTCGATGGCTGAAAGTGGCGCATCGCAACACAAGCCCTCAGGGATCAAGCGGGTCGAACTGACAATCCGTGCCTTGATACTGGGCTGTTTGCTGGCGGCGGTGTTTACCGCAGCCAATACCTATCTGGGCCTGAAGGTCGGACTGACCTTCGCCTCGGCCATTCCGGCGGCGGTCATTTCGATGGCCCTGCTGCGGGCTTTTAAAGGCTCGACCATCTGGGAAAACATGACGGTCCAGACCGTCGCCTCGGTCGGCGGCGCGATGAGCTCGATCATCTTTGTCCTGCCGGGCCTGGTGATGATCGGCTGGTGGATGAACTTCCCGTTCTGGGAAAGTGTCGCCATCTGCGTTCTGGGCGGTGTGTTGGGGGTGACCTTCTCCATCCCGCTGCGTCGCACGCTCGTGACCAAGGGTGATCTGCCTTATCCTGAAGGTGTGGCGGCAGCAGAGGTTCTGAAAGTCGGCTCGCCGGGTGAAGAGCAGAGCGAGTCTGCGGTTCGCGAGAATAAGTCGGGCCTGTGGATTGTGGTTGGAGGTGCGCTTGCTTCGGCCGTGTTCGGTTTTCTGGCCGCAGCCAAGGTTTTCGCCGAACAGACAGCGGCCTTCTTCAAGCTTCCGGCGGCTCTGGGCGGCGGGGCGACGGGTATCGGTTTTTCCATGCAGTTTGCCCTGTTGGGTGCAGGGCATCTGATCGGTCTTGCTGTGGGTCTGACCCAGCTATTCGGTCTGGCTCTGGCATGGTTGATCTTTGTGCCGATCCTGACCTCGGGAGCCTATATTGACTGGTCAACCGCGCAAGGCATGACGACGGTCGCCGCGGGCGTGCCTGCCGATGCCGGTGCACAGGGTCTGGCCATGGCTGTCTGGTCACAAGAAGTGCGCTTTATTGGCGCGGGCGTGATCGGTGTGGCCGCTCTGTGGACGCTGGCCAAGCTGGCGGGTCCGCTGGTGGCGGGTCTGGCCTCGGCCTTTGCGGCACAGGACAAGCGCGCCCATGGCGAGGCGCTGGACCTGACAGAGCAGGATATTCCGATCAAGATTGTCGGTCTGCTGTCCCTGCTGGCGCTGGTGGGGATTGCTGTCCTGCTGGGCGTGTTTGCTCAAGGTACGGCACTGGCCGACCATGCGGCCCTGCTGGTGATCGGCGGTCTGGCCTATGTAGTGGTGATCGGTTTCGCGGTCGCGGCCATCTGTGGCTACATGGCGGGTCTGATCGGTTCGTCCAACAGCCCCGTTTCGGGCGTGGGCATTCTGGCCATCGTCATCGCCTCGCTGCTGATGCTGGGCGTTCTGGCCATTGCCAATGTGCCTGCCGATCCGTCGATCATCGCCTTTGCGCTTGTAGTGACGGCGGTGGTGTTTGCCGTGGCGGTCATTTCCAATGACAACCTGCAAGACCTGAAAACCGGCCAACTGGTCGAGGCCACGCCGTGGCGCCAGCAGACCGCTCTTCTGGTCGGTGTGGTGGCCGGTTCGTTGGTCATCCCGTTCGTACTGGATATGATGAACCAGGCCTTTGGCTTTGAAGGCGGCCCGCCCGCCATCGTCGAAGGGGCCCAGACACTGGCTGCACCTCAGGCCACCCTGATCTCGGCACTGGCCAAGGGCGTCATCAGTGGCGACCTGCGCTGGGACCTGATCGGTCTGGGGGGGCTGATCGGTGTCGGTATCATCATTCTGGATCTGATCCTGCGCAGTGCCACCAAAGACAAGGTGAAGCTGCCGCCTCTGGCCGCCGGTATCGGTGTCTATCTGCCGGCCTATGTCACCACCATGCTGGTGATCGGTGCGCTCTGCGGCTGGATTTACGACAAGGCGATCGCCTCGACCCGCTTTGCCGATGTGGGGCGCCGTATGGGCGTGCTACTGGCCTCGGGTCTGATCGTCGGTGAAAGCCTGTTCGGCGTCTTTACGGCCGCCGTCATCGTCTCCACCCGCAACGAAGCCCCTTTCGCCCTGATCGGCGAAGGCGGCGCATGGCCTGCCATGTGGGCGGGTCTGGTGGTGTTTGCACTGATGGTGTTCGGTCTCTATCGCTGGACGATGAGCCGCGCGGCCAAGGTATAAATCCTAAAGGGCGGCGGCCAATGCGGTGGCCGCCCGACTGGGACTGCGTTCCTTGTGTCTCAGCAGATGAAACGGCCGCTCGGGCATTTCCAGCGGCAAGCGGACCAGCCGCCCGGCTTCGATTAGGGGGCGGGCGGCCAGTTCCGAAATACAGGTCACCAGTGTGCTGGCCGCCACCGCCGTCAGAATGGCCTCGTTAGACGGAAGAACCATGGAAATTTTTAATTGGTCGGTGGCTATGCCTTGCGGCAGGGCGGCTTGAAACTCGCTGCGTGTACCGGATCCGTCTTCGCGCAAGACCCAGTCCAGTCCGGCTATGTCGCGGGCCCTTAGTGGCCTCTCATGGCTGGCCAGTGGATGATCGGGGCTGGCGGCAATAATCAGCCGGTCGGAACCGACCTTTTGGCGTGACAGCTTGGGGGCATCCTCGGCCCCTTCGATAAGACCCAGTTCAGCCTCACCCGATAATATCGCCTCGATAACGCGGTGGGTATTGCCCATCGATAGCTGCAGTTCGATATCGGGATGTTCCTGCTGGAACGCGGCCATGCGCTGGGGCAGCCAATAGGCGCAAATCGTCTGACTGGCATGGATGCGGACCAGACCGCGGCGCAGGCCCGCCAGATCATCCAGCAGGTTTTGGGCGGCCTCGGCGCGATTCAGCACAGCGCGAGCCTCGGGCAAAAACGCCTCGCCGACCGTATTCAGAACCAGCCCGCGCCCTACGCGATCGAACAGTTTTGTGTTGTGCCGTGTTTCCAGAGCGGTGATCGCTGCACTGACAGCGGACTGGGTCAGATGAAGGGCTTCAGCGGCGCGCGTCATATGCTGGCGCTCGGCGACGGCGACAAAGATGCGGAGTTGTTCGAGCGTCATGCTCGATCAATCGAATTTAACGATCATTAAATCAATAACAATGCGTTAGATTGATGATTTGGTGAGTGAGATAAAGGCGGTATGACCCAAACAACGCCCATCATGGCCCATCCTTCTTCCTCAAGTTCACGCCTTATGGCTCTTCTTCCCGGTGTCGCCTTGAGCGCGCTCGTGGCGCTGGTCGCCTTTGGGCTTCAGAAGCTGGAGCTGGCGGTCATCGGCTTTGCGTGGATTGAAGCACTGGTGCTGGCCATCCTGCTGGGTGCGGCCATTCGAATCTTCTGGTCGCCGTCAGATCGCTGGATGCCGGGCATTCGTTTCAGCGCCAAGACCCTGCTGGAAGTGGCGGTCGCGCTTCTTGGGGCAACCGTATCGGGTGCCGCGGTTGCGGCTCTCGGTCCCTGGCTGTTGCTGGCCATTATGGGTGTGGTCGTGGTGGCTATTGTTGCGGGCTATGCCATTGGCCGTGCCTTTGGTCTGCCCCATGCCATGGCGCTTTTGGTGGCGTGCGGTAACGCCATCTGCGGGAACTCTGCTATTGCCGCCATTGCTCCCACTATCGAGGCCGAGGGCGAGGATGTGGCAGCGGCCATCGGCTTTACGGCGGTTCTGGGTATTGTCGTGGTATTGCTGGTGCCGGTGGTAGGTAGCCTGCTGGGCTATAATGCCACGGGGGTTGGCGTACTGTCGGGTCTGACCGTCTATGCCGTGCCTCAGGTTCTGGCGGCGGCGGCTCCTGCCGGAGCGGTGGCCATCCAGACGGGAGCTGTGGTCAAGCTGGTACGCGTACTGATGCTGGGGCCGGTGACGCTGGTTCTGGGCCTGATGCATGCCCGCCGCGCCAAACTGGCGGACAATAAAGACGGCAAAAAAATCAAACTGTCGCAACTGGTTCCGTGGTTCATTGTCGTGTTTCTGGCGCTGATGGTACTGCGCTCTATGGGCGTTATCCCCGATGTCGTGTTGGTGCCGCTGGATCATGCCGTCACGGTTATGACGGTGGTGGCCATGGCCGGTCTGGGCCTGATGGTTGATCCGCGCTCTGTTGCACGGGCGGGGCCGCGTGTAGCAGCCGTCGCGGCCATCTCGGCACTGATGATCGGTGGCTTTGCAGTGGCCGCGATTGCCCTTTTGGGGCTGGGCTAAGCCTCGCTCATATTAGACCGTTTTGTGACCATCTAACCCCCGCTCTGGCCTTTTGACTTCCGGCACTGTAATAGGCGCACCGAAATCCTTCCCATATCTGCATCTAGTTGCAGCGGCGCGGGCCTCCCGTGACCGAACACAGTCCGCCCGAGCCCGAAATGAACCTTCGTAACGTCGCTATTATCGCACACGTTGACCACGGCAAGACGACCATGGTTGACGCCCTCCTGTCCCAGTCGGGCATTTTCCGCGCCAACGAGGCGACCACGGAACGTGCCATGGACTCCGGCGATCAGGAAAAAGAACGCGGTATCACCATTCTTGCCAAGTGCACCTCCATTCTGTGGAACGGTAAGACCGGCGAAACCCGCATCAACATCATCGACACCCCGGGTCACGCCGACTTCGGCGGCGAGGTCGAGCGCATCCTGGGCATGGTGGACGGATGCGTCCTGCTGGTTGACGCCGAAGAAGGTGTGATGCCGCAGACCAAGTTCGTTCTGACCAAGGCCCTGCGCATGGGCCTGCGTCCGATCCTGTGCATCAACAAGGTTGACCGTGCACACGCCGATCCGGACCGCGTTCTGAACGAAACCTTCGACCTGTTTGCGGCTCTGGGTGCCACCGACGAACAACTCGACTTCCCGGTCATCTACGCATCGGGCCGTTCGGGCTGGGCCTCGATGGACTTCAACAATCCGAAAGACAACCTGCACGACCTGTACGAACTGATCGTCGCGCACGTGCCGCCGCCTGCCGCTCAGGAACGCGTCACCGAGCCGTTCCAGATCCTGAACGTGCTGATCGAGTCCGATCCTTTCCTCGGTCGCATCCTGACGGGCCGCGTCCACTCGGGTAAGGCTGTTCCGGGTATGGCCATCAAGGCTCTGGACCGTAACGGCAAGCAGATTGAACAAGGCCGTATCACCAAGGTTCTGGCCTTCCGTGGTCTGAAGCGTCAGCCGGTGGATGAAGCCGAAGCGGGCGATATCGTCGCCATCGCCGGTATGTCCAAGGCAACCGTGGCCGACACCCTGTGCGCTCTGGAAGTCAACGAAGCTCTGCCGGCCCTGCCGATCGATCCGCCGACCATCTCGATGACCGTTGGCGTGAACGACAGCCCGCTGGCCGGTCGTGAAGGCGACAAGGTCCAGTCGCGCGTCATTCGTGACCGTCTGCTGAAAGAAGCCGAAGCCAACGTGGCTATCCGCATCACCGAAACCCAAGGTTCTGACGCCTATGAAGTCGCCGGTCGTGGCGAACTGCAACTGGGTGTTCTGATCGAGAACATGCGCCGCGAAGGCTTCGAACTGTCTATCTCGCGTCCGCGCGTGGTTTATCAGAAGGACGAGAACGGCCAGCTGATGGAACCGATCGAAGACGTCATGATCGACGTGGACGAAGAGTTCTCGGGCATCGTGATCGAGAAGCTGTCGGCCCGTAAGGCTGAAATGACCGATATGGGTCCGTCGGGTGCCGGTAAGACCCGCATCCAGCTGAAATGCCCGTCGCGTTCGCTGATCGGCTATCAGGGCGAGTTCCTGACCGACACCCGTGGTTCGGGCGTTCTGAACCGCGTCTTCTCGCACTACGAAGCGCACAAGGGTGCGATCGAAGGCCGCCTGAAGGGCGTTCTGGTCTCGAACTCGGACGGTGACACCGCAGCCTATGCTCTGTGGAACCTCGAAGAGCGCGGCGTGATGTTCGTCGGTGCTGGTGAAAAGACCTATCAGGGCATGATCATCGGCGAGAACTCGCGTTGGGACGACCTGGACGTTAACCCGATCAAGGGCAAGCAACTGACCAACGTCCGCGCCTCGGGCAAGGACGAAGCCGTTCGCCTGACCCCGCCGCGCAAGATGTCACTGGAACAGGCCATCGCCTATATCGAAGAAGACGAACTGGTTGAAGTGACCCCGAAGAACATCCGTCTTCGCAAGGAAATCCTGAACCCGTCGTTCCGCAAGAAGCGTCAAAAGCCTGAGTAAGCTTTAGCTTACGAAGTCAGGGGCGGCTCGAAAGAGCCGCCCCTTTTTCGTGCGCGTCGCTTACTCAGGTTTTTTGCTTTGTCCCTATCGCTCGCCCCGCGGGGGCGAGCTGCTTGAGGGGCAAGAAAGGGAGCGCGGGTGTCTGTTCTTGGTGCTGTGTTGGGGTGGGGGTTGTCTACTTTTTCAAGCCGAGCAGGCCCAGCCAGCCCTTGCTGGTGAGAAGGGCAACGTCGAGTAGGGCGAGCGGTAGCGGCGTGGTGGTGCTGGCGGCGATGAATTTCGGGCGCCAGTTAGGACCGAACTTACTCTTATAGGCGCGCAGGCCCTGAAAGCCGTAAATGGCATTGGCTTCTTCAAAGATCAGAGCCCCGACCCGTGCAAATACAGGCGAGGTGCGACGGTCTTCGAGGCCGGACAGTGGGGCCATGCCGAGATCCAGATGATCGATGCCCGTCTCGCGGCACCACTGGGCGATACGCGTGAACATATAGTCCATCACCCCGTGGGGACCATCGGGCGTATAGCGCATCAGGTCGATCATCGCCTCCTTGTTGCCTGCCCCCATCAGCAGGTTGGAAAAGGCGATCACCCGCCCCTCTTCGCGCACAATGGCGACGGGACATGCATTCAGATAATCGATGTCGAACCGGCCCAGCGAGAACTCCTTTTCGGAGCCCTCATGATGGTCAAGCCAGGCATCGGATATGGCGCGCAACTCCTCGGCGATGGCATAGCTCTCGCCCGGTGGCAGGACCGAGAACTGGGAGCCGCTGCGCTCGGCACGGTTGACGGCGGTGCGCAGGTTCTGCTTGCCCTTGCCTTCGGTCGAGAAACAGTGGGTTGGCACTACGGCCGCTTCGCCGACCTTGCGGACGGCCAGACCCAGAGTGGCCAGATCGGCCAGCACGGTTTCGCTGACCGAATAGAAGACCGGCGAACCTCCATAACTGTCGGCCAGTTCGGCAAAAGACCATAAAAGCTCCAGCCTTTCGGCAACCAGACCGGCAGGTTCGCTCATGGCGATCCAGCGGCGTCCGCGCACACGATAGGCCAAAAAGCTCTGGCCGGAGGGCGAGAACAGCAATGCCTTATCGCCCAGAAGGGCCAGTCGAGCCTCCGGTGAGGCCACCTCGGCGCTTTTGAGAGCGTCTCTGGCGCGCTCGACCTCTGCGGGTTTGGCCGGGCCGTGGCTTCTGGCACCGGGGGCCGACAGCAGCGAACGGAAGGCCACGACCAGAGTCAGAATCGACAGAACCACGACGGCCCGCAGGAAGCCCGAGGCCTGGCTGTCCGTCAGGAAAGACCACCACAACTCGTCCTGATAGGGGATTTCGCGATAGGCAAAGAAGCCGAGCCAGATCATGGCAATAACCGCTGCGACCAGCATCAGCAGCCAGCCGGGGCGCAAGGGTTCTCCCAGTCGGGAGCGGCGGTTAAAGGCCGAACGGCAGGGCCATAACAGGGCCGCGACCACCAAAAGCTCGAGCGCCTGCATAAAGTTCAGGCCCTTGAGGATCGAAAAAACGGCACCGCCCATAAGAGCCAGCAGGGCGGCATAATAGGCCCCGCGTCTGCGTCGCCATAGGCCCGCCGAAATGAACAAAAGCAGGAAGCCGGTGATGCTGGCGGCGAAATGGCTGAGGTCGATAATTGCCGGCTCCGCCCAGCGACCTAACGCGTGCAACCGGTCATTAAATTCCGGCGTCACGGCAGATAGAAGGATGAGCGCGCCCAACAGGAAGGATGCAATGGCAAATAGCTGTGGCGTCAGTTCATAAGCCAGCCCGCCGAGGCGGCGTGCGATGCGGGGCAGGTTCTGGCTTTTCTTTTGGGTCATGCAAAGCGGAAGGCAAGATGAAGGGGAGGAATTGGAATTGAGACGGCGTGCCGTTTTTCGGGGCCATCCGTGGCTCGTCCAAGGTCATTTCAAGGCGTGAGAAACAAATGTTTACACGAGGTGTTCACTATCTTGCGAGCGTCAGGTCTCGCTAAACTTAGGAGTTAGACATGATCCGTAAAGCTGCCCTGCTGTATAGCATGACCGGTGCCATGATGATCGCCGCCCCTGCATTTGCCCAAGAACAATCGCAGGACATGGCCACTCCGCCCGCACCGGCCGAAGCTCCTGCTGCGCCGCAAAGCCTTACTCTGAACCCGGGTGCCACCGTCAAGAGCGCTGATGGCAGCGAACTTGGAAAATTGGTGGGTGCACAGAATGGTGCCAATGGTCAGGAGCTGACCGTACGCGGTGCTGATGGTGTTGTTCGCGCCGTTGCACTGGCTGGTATCCGTCAAGAGGGTTCTGACATTGTCGTGAATGCAACCCTGTCCGATTTCCAGTCGGCTGCACCGATTGCCGGTCAGGAGACCGCTCCGGATGCCGCAGCTGCGGATGATGCGGACGCTGACACGACTGCAGATACACCGGTCGACGAACCGAAAGCCTAAGCTGCCCCTTTGGGCGATTAGCTAAGGTAATATCAAAGGGCGACCCGAACGGGTCGCCCTTTTTTGTTTGGCAGACTTTAAGCAGGTCAGGCGCGCTTTCTAATCATGCCCAGCAGGAACAGCAGGATGACGGCCCCTAAGGTGGCGACAATAATCCCGACTATCCAACTGCCCGAGGCATCCATGCCCAGCATATTGACCAGAAATCCGCCCAATAATGCGCCGACAACACCGACAATGAGATTGGTCCAAAGACCGTGATCACGCTTCATGATCTTTTCGGCGAGCCAACCGGCGATAAGGCCGATGATGATCCAAGCAATAAAACCAAAACCGCTCATAAATCCCTCCCTATAGATTCTTAGGCTTGAAATGCCTCGCTTCGGTAATGCGCGATGAGCGGGTCAGTTGCGAGAACGTCGGTATTTTGGTGTGCAGCTTTGGGCGGCACTAGCCTTGCTTGCTTGGTCGTAAAGGATTGTAACCAGGCACATCCGGTGTCGTTTTGAAACAGGCGAGGATGAAGTGGCAAGCGAGATTGACCTGCATATTGGCCGCAGGATGCGCCGACGCCGACGCGTGCTGGGCTTGACGCAGCAACAGCTTGGAGATCGTCTGGGTATCCGTTTCCAGCAGGTGCAGAAATACGAATGTGGGGCCAATCGCATATCCGCAGCGCGGTTATGGTATCTGGCTCATGCGCTGGAAACCGATATCGGCTATTTTTATGATGGCTACACAGAAGGTCATCATGGCGATAATGCCAATCTGCCTGTGATGGCCAAGGATGCGGTCGCCTGAATGGCTTTTGGCTTTTAAGTCCTCGAAGTTTGGGCGAACGGCGTGTAAGCCACGGCCATGACCGACCTAGAAGTTTTTGCCCTCGAACTGGCCAAGGTGGCTGCCGAAGCCAGCCTGCCACACTTCCGTACCGATGTGTCGGAGATCAATAAGGCAGAGCCGGGCAGTTTTGATCCGGTTACAGAAGCTGACCGTGCGGCTGAGCGGGCTTTGCGGGCGGCGATCAATGCCCGTTATCCTGAACACGGCATTATTGGCGAAGAGTATGGTGAGGAAAATCCGGACGCTGACTATGTCTGGATTCTGGACCCGATCGACGGCACCCGCGCCTTTATTTCGGGCTTACCCTTGTGGACCAATCTGATCAGCATGCGCCATCAGGGTGTGCCGGTGATCGGCGTGGTCGGGCAGCCCTATATCGGTGAGGTATTTATCGGTGGTCCTGCCGGTGCCTATCTGTTCGCTGGCGAAAACAAGACTCCGATCCGCACCCGTAAATGTGCTGCGCTATCTCAGGCTATCGCTGCCACAACCGATGCCGATATTTTCCTGGGCGAGGACCGTCATAGTTGGGAGCGCCTGAAAGACACGGTGCGGATGGCCCGTTATGGCTGCGACGCCTATGCCTATGCAATGCTGGCCGCAGGCCGCATTGATGTGGTTCTGGAAAGTGAGTTGAAGGTCTGGGACTGGTCGGCTCTTATGCCGCTGGTCAAGGCTGCCGGAGGAGACTTCACCGGTTGGGACGGGCAGATGCCGACAATCGAGGACGGGCGCGTTCTGGCTGTTGGTGATCCGGCCCTGCGTGATCCTGTTTTGGCTCTGCTGAAGATCTAGGGGCGGCCCCGCAAAGAGCCGCCACCTAAAAGAATACAGCATTTACCGGCTATCAGGACGACCTGCGGCGATGAAAGCATCTATGCTTGCAAAGGTCGATGAGGTGCGCTCGTTATCGCAAACGATCGCTTTGACGTAGGAATCCAGGCTGTTGGCTGCGATGCGTTCGAACTCGTATTCGTTCGGGATACGCTCTTCCTCGCTTCCATCGGCACCATAATAGATTTCGGTGCCGGTCTTGGACTGGTTGGCATTGCAGCGCAGATTGACCTCGGTCAACGAATGGGTCTTGTCGCCGGCATCGCCTTGTGCGGGGACCCGGGCCACATAGGTGGTGGTGATGCCGTCTTGTTGTTTGATGGCATTCACATCAATCATGTAGACGGTGCTGTTGCTGCGGGAAATGACGTTCCAGTTCTGGCCGACAGCTTGCGGAGCCGGAGCGGCCGAAAGTTGTTCTTCCTGAGTTGGTAAAGAAGCTGTGGCCAAAACGGCCATCAGGGACAGTGCTAACATAACCACATCCTCCCGTGTGTCGGTGATTTTGGCGTGTATTTTGCGCCAAGGTTACGGTTTTGCAATGGGGAACCTTAACGGCGTGCCGAGCTTTTGCCGTGTTCGCGTAACAAGGTAGGCGTATGCCACAACATCGTCTTTGGATCAGTGTTTTCAGTGCCGTTGCGGCAAGTATGGCCATGATGGTTTCACCGGTCATGGCGCAGGCACCGCGACCCAGCTTGCCTGTCACCCTCTCTACGATGGATGAAGGCTTTGTCTCCGACCGCATCCATATCGAGGTGCGGGGTCAAGAAGACGGGCCGGATATTATTCTTATACCCGGACTTGCTTCGACCTCGGCGGTGTGGGCCAAGCTGGCACCGGTGTTGGAGGGCCGCTACCGGCTGCATCTGGTCAATGTGCGGGGCTTTGGCGATTATGCGCCCCAAGGGAATGCCCGTGGACATCTGACAACGGAAGTTGCCACCGAGATCAAGCGCTATATCCGCGAGCACGAGTTGGATCGTCCGGCCATCATCGGCCACTCCATGGGTGGACAACTGGCCCTGCGCGTGGCCGCGGACGAGGGCGAACAGATCAGTAAAGTCATGGTGATGGATTCGTCGCCTTTCTTCCCTTCACTGATCACGCGGGGGGCCACCCGGGCCGATGTCGAACCCTTAGCGCGACTGGTATTTCAAGGCGTGATGATGCTGGGTGACGAGATGCTGCGCTCATCGGCGGCTCAGGCGGGGCTCAATCTGGGCGCGGGCGGAGATCACCTGTTCAACAGTTTGGGCTGGCAGGGCGGGGATCGCCGTGTGCTGGCGCAGGGGCTGTACGAGGTGCTGACCAATGATCTGCGCTATCGTTTGCCCGATATCACCGCGCCAGTGACTGTGGTCTATGGCTGGAGCGACAAAGCTGAAAACCCGCGTGCACAGGTCGATGACGCCTTCCGCTATGGCTATATGAACCTACGCCGCCCCGCCCGTTTCGAGCGCATGAACGGGGCCGAGCACATGGTGATGATCGATACCCCAAAACAGCTTGAACTGGCCGTCAGACGCTTTTTGGCCGACTGAGGCTTAGGTTTAGGCTTCAGGCGATTTGGCGAAGGGCGTCCAGCACGGCCTGTCCATAGCGGTCCAGCTTTCCGGCCCCGACGCCGTTGATGCGGCCAAGGTCGTTGAAGTCGCGCGGTTCCTGTACGGCGATCTCGACCAGTGTTTTGTCCTGGAAGATGACATAGGGCGGCACGCCCTGTTCCTTGGCGCGGTCGCGGCGCCAGTTGCGTAGGGCATCGAAGCGGGCGCGCACATCTGTGTCGAGGCTTTCGGCGGGCAGGTTGCGGCCAATATTCTTGCGGGGCTTTTCAGTGACTTCGCGCGCGGGCGGACGCTTGACCCGCACGTCCCGCTCACCGCGATAGACGCCGCGCACAGCATCCGCCTCGCCCAGCTTGATGATCGGATAGCCATCGGTGGCTTCCTCGACCAACAGACCCTCGAACATCAGATGGTCGAACACATCGCGCCAGCCGAGGATGGACAGGTCCTTGCCAATGCCAAAGGTCGAGAGCGAAGTTTCCCACGCCGCATTGTCTTTGGACTTGCCGATCAGGTGATCGACCACGCGGGTACGGCCAAAACGCTCGCCTAGACGCTGGACGGCAGCCAGTGCTTTTTGTGCCGGAACCAGTGCGTCGAATGTCTGGGGCGGATCGCCACAGATGTCACAGCCGCCGCACGGTTCGGCGATGGCCTCGCCGAAATAGCGGCGCACGGCCTGCGGGCGGCAGGTGGCACCGTCCAGCATGGCAAACAACTGGCGCACCTTGCGGATTTGCACCCGTTTGACCTCTTCGGCCATGGGGCGGCCCTCAAGGCGACGCAGCGACCATGCAATGTCGGACGGACCAAACAGGGTGATCCCTTCGGCGGGTTCGCCATCGCGGCCCGCACGGCCGACCTCCTGCCAATAGGCTTCGAGGCTGCCGGGGGGATCAGCATGGATGACATAGCGGACATCGGGTTTGTCCACGCCCATGCCAAAGGCGATGGTGGCGACCATGACGGCGTCTTCTTCGTTGAGGAAACGGTCAAGGCGGATGTCGCGCTCGCGGTTGTCGAAACCGGCATGATAGCTGATGGCGTTGACGCCGTTGTTTCTCAGTTCCTGCGCCAGTCGGTCACAGCCGTCACGGCTGCCGCAATAGACCACGCCGGATCGGCGGGGCCGCTCGCACACCAGTTCCACGACGCGCGCATCGGTGCGGGCGCGTGATCCATTGACCTTGCGCTCGGCGCTCAGTTGCAGGTTCGGGCGGGCAAAGCTGTCCACGAACACCTTGGCATCCTGAAGATGCAGAGAGGCCAGAATGTCTTCGCGGGTGCGGGCATCGGCGGTGGCGGTGACCGCAATGCGCGGCACACGCGGGAACACTTCGGCCAGCTTGCCGAGTGTGCGATAATCCGGGCGGAAATCGTGGCCCCATTGCGAAACACAGTGGGCTTCGTCGATGGCGATCAGGCTGATCTGGAGTTCCGACAGTCGCTCCAGCATGGAACCGGCGGCCAAGCCTTCGGGCGAGACATAGAGCAGGTCGAGATCGCCATTGCGGGCATCGCGCCACACGGCGCTGCGTTCGTCGGCGGTCATGCCGCTGTCGAGACGGGCGGCGGCCACGCCTTGTTGTTTCAAGGCCTCGACCTGATCGGTCATCAGGGCGATCAGCGGCGACACCACCAGCCCGACACCGGGGCGCAGAATGGCGGGAATCTGATAGCAGACGCTCTTGCCGCCGCCGGTCGGCAGCACGGCCATGACATGGCGACCGGCCATGATTTCGGTAATCACATCGGCTTGCAGGCCGCGAAAATCGGCATGACCCCAGACGCGCTTCAGCAGGACACGGGCATCATCCAGTGTCGGCGACGGATCGCTATAGTCAAAGCTATCATATGAGGGGTCGAACATAGGGGGCTTGTGCCGCAATTCGGGCATGGGTGTCATCTTGTCAGATGGTCAAAAGCGCATCCTGTGCGGGGAGTGTCGCAAATCGAGCGCGAAACCCGTATAGGGGCGCTTATGACAAGCCTGATTTATGGTCGCCCGCCGGCCGTGTTTGATCCGCCGATGAGCGCCACCCAGACCTCGCCCCTGATCCCCGGATCAAGCGCGCTAGAGGATATGGCGGATGGATCGGTCGACGATATCACTCTTTATGCGCCCCCCGGTGCTGTCGAGCGCCGCTATGTGCTGGCACAGGCCCTGCGCGTCCTCAAGGCGGGCGGGCGTCTGGATGTCATGGCCCCCAAGGACAAGGGCGGCTCTCGTCTGGCCAAGGAGCTGAAAGGCTTTGGTCTGGAGTTTGCTGAAAACGCCAAGGCCCACCATCGCCGTGTGCAACTGACCCGACCCGAAACGGTCGATGGTCTGGATGCGGCGATCCGTGACGGCGCACCGCGTATCGTTCCGGGCCTTGAGGCATGGTCGCAACCGGGTGTGTTCGCATGGGACCGGATTGATACCGGTACGGCACTGCTGGCACAGGTTCTGCCGCCCCTGAAAGGCCATGGCATTGATCTGGGCTGTGGCTATGGCGCGCTGGCGACGGTGGTACTGCGGTCACCGGCTGTGGCCTCGCTGCGGATGATCGATCTTGACCGCCGCGCCCTGTCGGCGGCCAAGAAGAATGTCGAAGACGCCCGCGCCCGTTTCGAGTGGGATGATGTTCGCACGCTGGAAGCAGAGGGCACTCTGGACTTTGTTGTCTCCAATCCGCCCTTCCATGATGGCGGGATCGAGGACAAGCGCCTCGGCCAGAAATTTATCCGCAAGTCTGCCGAGCTTTTGAAAAAGGGCGGCGTGGCATGGATCGTGGCCAACCGTCACCTGCCCTATGAGCAGGACCTCAACGAGGTCTTCAAGCGCGTGAACATGGTGGTTGACCAGCAAGGCTTCAAAGTCTTCGAGGCTGTTAAATAATGGCGAAGACCCCAACTGCGCGCGTGGACAAGCTTCTGTCCTCCATGGGCTATGGCTCGCGCACAGAAATGGCGCGCATGGCCAAGGCGGGCGGCATCATGCTGGATGGTGTCGATCTAACCGATGTGACCAAGCGCATCCCGATCACGCCCGACCTGCCTTCGCGCATGGAGATCGACGGTGAGCCTCTGGATCCTGTACCGGGTCTTGTCATCCTGCTGAACAAGCCCTTGGGCATGACCTGTTCGCATAAGGAAGATGGCGCGCTGGTCTATGATGTACTGCCGGAACGCTGGATGCGCCGCGATCCGGCCATCTCGACCATCGGGCGCCTCGACAAACAGACCTCGGGCCTGTTGCTGCTGACCGATGACGGCGACCTGCTGCACCGTGTCATCAGCCCCAAACGTCATGTGAAAAAGGTCTATCGCGCCCTGCTGGCCCGCCCGCTGAACGGGACGGAGGGTGATCTGTTTGCCTCGGGCCATCTGATGCTGGAAGGCGAGGACAAACCCCTGTCACCGGCAGAGCTGGAAGTGGTGTCCCCGACCGAGGCCCTGCTGTCGGTCACTGAGGGCCGTTATCATCAGGTGCGTCGCATGTTTGCTGCCACCGGCAACCATGTCGAGGCCCTGCACCGCGAGCGTCTGGGTGGTTTGACCCTGCCGGCTGATCTGGCTCCGGGCGAATGGAAGCTGCTGAACGCGGACGAGATCGCGTCCATATTCTCCGCTAGCTGACAACAGGGCCGGAACGTCCGGCCCTGTCATGCACTGTCTTGTCACGGGAAAATGACAGGATGGATGAATATGAAGGCACCTGCAAAAACCTCGCTTGATGAGAACGAGAAGAAGCTGGTCGATCAGACGAAGACGTTGGATGGCTTTACCCATCGCGAACTGACCGAACTGGCCCGCCAGTTGCGCAGCCGCCGCGAGCGGATTTTGCGCATGATCCGTGGCCGTAAACGCGAGGCCCGCAAGCAAGGCGCATTGAGCCCCGATACAGGCGCGCACGACAAAAAGGCCGAGCTGATTGCTGCCATCGATCGCGTGAACGCGGCGCTGGAAGCCCGTGCCCATGCCCATAGGGGAACCATGCCTGAGGCCAAGCCGAAAGCTGCGCCCAAGGATACCGTCAAGAAGTCTGCCGATGCGAAAGCGGGCGAAAAACCTGCCAAAAAGAGCGCGTCTGCGGCGGCTAAAAAGCCAGCCGCTAAAAAATCAGCCTCAAAATAGGCGGCCCTGACTTTGGCTGCGCCGTGCGGCCTTGACCTAACGGTCAGGGTCGCGCACCCCTCGGCTATGACCGAGGTAAAGATCTGCGGGCTGACCACGCCCGAAACGCTTGAAGCGGCCCTTGCGGGGGGCGCGGCCTATGTCGGGGCGGTGATCTTTCCCAAGAGTCCGCGCCATATCGAACCTGAAGCCGCCGCCGAGCTGTTTGCGATGGCCCGCGGTCGCGCAGCGGTGGTGGCCGTGGTGGTTGATCCCGACGATGCGCTGCTGGGCCGTATCGCCACCTCTTTAAAGCCCGACTTCATTCAGTTGCATGGCAATGAAACACCGCAAAGGGCCGCCGAGGTGCGGGCTCTGACCGGAGCCAAGATCATTAAGGCCCTGCCGATCCGCGAAGACGCGGATTTTGCGGCTGTTCCCGCATGGACCAAGGCGGCCGATATTTTACTGTTCGATGCCAAGCCACCCAAGGGCAGCGAGCTGCCCGGTGGTGTGGGGCACAGTTTTGACTGGTCCTTGATGGCTAATCGCGAACTTCCGGCAAGATGGTTCCTCGCGGGTGGGCTGGATGACACCAATCTGGGTGAAGCCTTGCGCATAACGGGGGCATCTATGGTGGATGTCTCCTCTGGCGTTGAAAGCGCACCGGGTGTTAAGGACATTCCCCTGATCCGGAAGTTTCTGGATGCAGCCCGTCAAACTCCGGCCTGACCGCCCTGATTTCGTCGTCTTCCTCCCTGTAGATTGCTGCCGTGAACGCACCATTGAAAAACACCTACGCATGGCCCGATGAGCAGGGCCGTTTCGGCCCCTATGGTGGTCGTTTCGTACCCGAAACCCTGATGCCGCTGATCCACGAGCTGGATGCAGCCTATAAGGCGGCCAAGGCGGACCCGAGTTTTCAGGAAGAGCTGGACGGCTATCTGAAATACTATGTGGGCCGCGAAAGCCCGCTGTATCATGCCGAACGCCTGACCGAGCATTTCGGCGGGGCGCGGGTGTGGCTCAAGCGCGAAGACCTGAACCACACGGGCGCGCACAAGATCAATAACTGCATGGGTCAGATTCTGTTGGCCCGCCGCATGGGCAAGACCCGCATCATTGCCGAGACCGGCGCAGGCCAGCACGGCGTGGCCTCGGCTACGGTTTGTGCGCGTTTTGGTCTGCCCTGCACCGTCTATATGGGCGCTGTGGACGTGGAACGTCAGCAGCCGAACGTCTTCCGCATGAAGCTTTTGGGGGCTGAGGTGAACGCCGTGACGGCGGGCGCGGCCACCTTGAAAGACGCCATGAACGAGGCGATGCGTGACTGGGTGACCAATGTCGAGGACACTTATTACATCATCGGCACGGCAGCCGGTCCGGCCCCCTATCCCGAAATGGTGCGCGATTTCCAGTCGGTGATCGGCAAGGAGATCAAGGCCCAATCTCTGGCCCAGATGGGGCATCTGCCCAATGCGGTGGTCGCCTGTATCGGCGGCGGTTCCAACGCCATCGGTGCCATGCACCCGTTCGTAAATGACGAGATCGTGCGCCTGATCGGTGTCGAAGCCGCAGGCCACGGCCTGGAAACGGAAAACGGTCATGCGGCATCGCTGAAGGGCGGACGTCCGGGTGTGTTGCACGGCAACCGCACCTATCTGCTGCAGGATGGCGATGGCCAAATCCTCGAAGGCCACTCGATTTCGGCGGGCCTCGACTATCCGGGTATCGGCCCCGAACATGCGTGGCTGAATGATCTGGGACGCGGCGAATATCGCTCGACAACCGATGACGAGGCACTGGACGCCTTCCAGATGATCTCCAAGTTGGAAGGTATTATTCCGGCACTGGAGCCTTCGCACGCACTGGCCCGTGCAGGCGAGATTGCCCGCGAAGTCGGCAAGGGCGGCGACATTGTCGTGGTCCTGTCGGGCCGTGGCGACAAGGACATTTTCACCGTCGCAAAACACCTTGGCGTGGAGCTTTAAGTGATGCTGGTTTCCCTGATGACTGCGAGCCTGATGCTGGCCGCACAAGACGCCCCTGTGACGACTGCCCCGCCGGTGGTGGATGCGGCTGTAGCAATCCCGTCGGATATTCCGGTGCTGGAACCGGCTGTAGCTTCTGCTGATTGTGGCGGGCTTTTGAAGGCGCCGGCCTTCTGTGTAACGGCGCGTATGGACCAGACCGGCGCTGTGGCCGAGGCCTATCTGGCGCATCTGGAACAACAAGGCTGGCTGGCTGCTGACGGTGACGACAACCGCGTCATTCTGGTCAAGCGCCGCGAGGCCGGTGGCTGTGACGGCCTGCAAATGGTCGCCTTCTACGACACTGAAAAACCGCAAGCCGCAGAGGCTCCGGCCTTCCTCGGCTTTGCCACCATTCCGGGCGATGTCTGCGCCGCACCGAGCGGAGGCACCGCACAGTGACGACGTCGCGTATTGATGCCCGTTTTGCCAAGCTGAAGGCCGAGAATCGCGCGGGTTTCGTGCCGTTCGTTATGACAGGCGATCCCAGCCGCGAAGAAGCGCTGGAAATCCTCAAGGGCCTGCCCGAGGCGGGGGCCGACATTATCGAAGTGGGGCTGGCCTTTTCCGATCCGATGGCCGAGGGCCCGCCCGTGCAACGCGCCGCCCAGCGCGGCCTGAAGGCGGGTATGACCCTGCGTGGCACCATGGATCTGGTGGCTGAGTTCCGTAAGACCGATCAGGACACGCCGGTGATCCTGATGGGCTATCTGAACCCTGTCGAATCCTATGGCTATGCCCGCTTTGCCAAAGAAGCAGCCGAGGCTGGCATTGATGGACTGATCTCGGTGGATTGCCCGCCCGAAGAGGCCGCAGACCTTGCCGCGGCGATGGATGCCGAACAGTTGTCGCTGATCCGTCTGGCCACGCCGACCTCGGACGATGCGCGCCTCGAAGTGATCGCACGCGGCACATCGGGCTTTATCTATTACGTCTCGGTGGCCGGTGTGACGGGCGTCAAAGAGGCGCAGGCCGCCTCGGTGGCCCCTGCTGTTGCGCGCGTTCGCAAGGCCACGGGCCTTCCGGTGGCCGTCGGTTTCGGCATCAAGACACCGGAACGTGCCGCCGAAATTGCCCGCGTATCGGATGCGGTGGTGGTCGGCTCTGCCCTTGTCGACGAAGTCGCTGCGGCCCTTGAGGCGGGCGAGGCGGCTGTGCCGCGCGTACTGGCCAAGGTACGCACCCTTTCTGATGCAGTTCGTAATGCACGTAACTAGTGCTTCCGTGACGGAAACCGTTTAAACAGCGCCCATGGTCGATAAGAATTCCGAAAACAAAGCCCGCGGTGGCTGGCTTTCGCGCCTTTCCCCCGGTGTCCGCAAAGTGGTCAAAGCCACGGACACGCCTGACAATCTGTGGGTGAAAGACCCCGATACGGGCGAGATGATCTATCGCTCGGACCTCGAGGCTGCGCTGTGGGTGACGCCGTCTGGCCGTCACATGCGTATCAATGCTCCGACGCGTCTGAAGGCGACGTTTGACGGCGGCAAATACGAAGCCATTGCCACGCCCGACGTGCCCGAAGATCCGCTGAACTTCTCGGACGGCAAGCCCTATAAGGAACGTCTGGCTGCGGCCCGCAAGGCGGCGGGGCGTCCCGACACCATGGCCATCGGCTATGGCAAGATTGACGGCACGCCTGCTGTGGTCATCGTTCAGGACTTCACCTTTATGGGTGGTTCGCTGGGCATGGCGGCGGGCGAGGCCTTCATCACCGCCGCGCAGGAAGCTGTGAAGCGCGGTGTGCCTCTGGTTTGCTTCACCGCAGCCGGTGGTGCGCGTATGCAGGAAGGCGCGCTGTCCCTGATGCAGATGGCCCGCACGACGCTGGCCATTCAGGACCTGAAAGCCAACCAGCTTCCCTATGCTGTAGTGCTGACCGACCCGACCACGGGCGGTGTGACGGCATCCTATGCCATGCTGGGCGATGTGCATCTGGCCGAGCCGGGTGCCCTGATCGGCTTTGCCGGTCCGCGCGTGATCGAAACCACCATCCGCGAGAAACTGCCGCCGGGCTTCCAGCGCGCAGAATACCTCAAGGAAAAAGGCATGGTCGACAAGGTTGTGACCCGTCACGCCTTGCCGGAAACGCTGGGCCGTATCCTGTCCATCCTGATGGATGGCAAGCGCAAGGCCGCTTAAGGCCGATACGAAAGGCGTGGCCTTGGACCCTATTTCTGAACGTCTCAAGGCCCGCCACCCTCAGCGCATAGACCTGTCGCTGGGCCGGATGCAGGCCTTGTGCGCGGCTTTGGACAATCCCCAGAACCGCCTGCCGCCCGTCATCCATGTGGCGGGCACCAATGGCAAGGGATCGACGGTGTCGTTGATCCGCGCCATTGCCGAGGCGGCAGGGCTCAAGGTCCACACCTATACCTCGCCGCACCTGGTGCGCTTCAACGAGCGTATCCGTTTGGCCGGAAAGCTGATTTCCGACGCACAACTGAACGAAATCCTCGATCGCGTCGAAGCGGCGATGGAGGCGACAGGCGGACAGGCGACCGTATTTGAAAGCACGACCGCTGCCGGTTTTGTCGCCATGTCCGAAACCCCTGCGGACCTTGCCATTATCGAGGTCGGTCTGGGCGGTATTCTGGACGCTACCAATATTATCGAGCGCCCGCTGCTGAGCGTGATTACGCCGGTGGACCTCGACCATGCCGAGTTTCTGGGCACCGATCTGGCCGGTGTGGCCCGCGAGAAGGCGGGCATTATCAAGGCCGGTGCGCGGGGCATTATTGCCCGCCAGTCCGAACCGGCCATGGCCGAGATCGAGCGCCGCGCTCAGGAGGTCGGCTCGCCGCTGACTGTTGCGGGTGTGGATTTCGATAGTTTCGCCGAGCGGGGCGGACTGGCTTATCAGGACCAGATCCGTTTCCTTGATCTTCCGGCCCCTGCGCTTTCGGGCAATCACCAGTTCGACAATGCGGGGCTGGCCATTGCCGTCGCGCTGGAACTGGACCTGTCCGAAGACGCCATTGCGGGGGGTCTAAAATCTGTATTCTGGCCTGCACGGATGCAGCGCCTGACGGCCGGTCCCTATGCCGAACAGGCCAAGACGGTTGATGCCGAGCTGTGGCTGGATGGCGGGCATAATCCGCATGCGGCGCGTGCATTGGCGCGCGTGCTGGGCGATCGCCAAAGCCGTTCGCCGCGTCCAAGCGTTCTGATTGTCGGCATGTTGGCCAATAAGGATGCGGGCGGCTTCTTCGAGGCGCTCAAAGGCATCGTGGCCAAGGTCATCGCCGTGCCGTTCGACGGGGCCTGTGCCGAACCTCAAAGCCTTGCTGCTGCGGCACAGGGCTGTGGTTTCGAGGCGATGACGGCGAACACCATGGCCGAGGCTATGGACCGTGCCGTAGCACTGGGCGCAGGCCGTATCGTAATCTGCGGCAGTCTTTATCTGGCGGGCGAGGTTCTGGGGGCGTCTGCCGAAACATGGCCGGTCTAGGCATCCGGCCTTAAAAAAGGGCGGCCCGTGAGAGCCGCCCTTTTCTATATTTACTCGACGCCGGCTTCGGTCAGCCATTCGACGATCTTGCCCTTGGGCATGGGGCCGACCTTCATCGAGGTCATCTGGCCGTCCTTGAACAACATCAGGGTCGGGATGCCTTTGACGCCCAGCTTGGACGGAGTCATCGGGCTGTCGTCGATGTTCAACTTGGCGATGGTCACCTTCTCGCCGATCTCGTCCGACAGCTGTTCCAGAGCCGGACCGATCTGCTTGCACGGGCCACACCATTCGGCCCAGAAGTCCAGCAGGACCGGCTTTGCAGCCTTCAGGACGTCGGTTTCAAAGCTGTCGTCAGTGACCTTGAGCGTGGCCATAATCGTCTCTTTCTTCTGTGTGGGCGCGGGCAAGATATGGACCTTGGCCGCGCCGCTTCCCCTGTGATGTGGGGCAGTTTTATCCGTTAATCAATGGCGCTCAGCCCAGCGAGGCCATCAGGACATCGTTTGTGACCGGCATCAGCTTGGGCCCGTCGGTCCAGACCAGCGCCGCCTCGACCGGACGATCCGGATAAAGCTGGCGCAAGACCGCCGCATAGACGGCCAACTGGGTCAGATAGGCCGGATCAACCTCCTCCAGCTTGTCAGGCGCGGGACGGTTGGTCTTGTAGTCCACCACCAGAACGCGCTCGGGCGTGATGACCAGACGGTCGATCTGGCCGTTGATCTTGACCCCTTGGGGCAGTTCGGGCGCGGTGCCGGTCAGGGCCACTTCGGCGCGCGATCCGGCCCCGAACACAGGGGCAAAGCGGGCATCGTCCAGCACGCTGAAGGCCGCCTCGATCATCTCGGCCCTTTGGGCATCGTCCAGATCGATTTCCTTGGACAACAGACGCTGGGCCGCCTCGCGGCGCGTGGCGGGGGCGATATCGGGCAGGCGTTCCAGAAGACGGTGAACCAGATCGCCGCGACGGAAACGGCCCAAAGCCGCACCGCCGCTCGGAGCCATGGCCAGCGGGGATGGGGCCGGAATACGCTTCTTACCTTCCATCTGCGACGGGGCTGAAAAGCGCGCTGTCGCATCGGCGGGGGCCGGATCTGCCAGCCATGAGGGCAGGGCCACAGGCTTGGCCGACAAACGCTGCTCGGGGGCCATCAGGGGGGGCAAGGTGCCCATACGCGCACGGCCATCACCGTCGGTCGAGACGTGTCCGGCCTCGGCGGCTTTCAGGAAGGTCTGCTGAAGAATGTCCCACCACGATCCTTCCTGATAGCCGGTCTTGCTCTTGAGGCCGCGGCCCATAATGATCAGACGGTCGCGGGCGCGGGTCAGGGCCACATACAACAGACGCAAGGATTCCTCGTCGGTGCGGGCCTCGCGCAGTTCGCGGGCGGCCTTGGAGGCGTCGCAATCCTCGTCCTTGCGCGGACACATCAGCCAGACCTCGCCCGCATCACCGGCAGGGATTGGCATCAGGCGCGGCCCCTGCGGTTTGGCCTTGGAGGTGGTGTCGGGCAGGATCACGACAGGGGCCTCAAGCCCCTTGGAGCCGTGGACGGTCATCACACGCACCTCGTTGCGCGCACCCTCCATCTCGCGTTTGACCTCGACGGCGCTCTGTTCCAGCATCCGCAGACAGGTTTCCAGATCATGCCCGCCGCGTTCCTCGGCGCTTAAAATCTGGGCGAGGGTTTCGTCGATGGCCTCTTCGGCCTCGCGGCCCATCCGGTCCACGATCCGACCACGACCCGAGCGGCCGTCGTCGAACACATGGTTCAGGGCCGTCGAGAAGAAGGTGAAGGGATCACCTTGGCTGGCGGCTACCAGACGCTGCAACAGGTCGTGGGCCTCGCGCCATTGCGGGTGCGCGTCCTTGCGGGCTTGCAGGGTACCCCACAGGCTTTGGCTGCCTCGCGTACCGGTCTCGGCCAGATGATACAGATCATGCGGTTCGCCAAAGTCCGGCACATCGCAGAACGGGCTACGCAGGATTTCCGCCAGTGACAGATCATCGGACGGGAACAGGGCAAAGCGCGCCAAGGCCAGCATGTCGTCAAAGACAATATGCTCGTCCAGCTTCAGGCGGTCGGCCCCCGCAACGGGCACGCCCTCCATCTTCAGGGCACGGATAATCTCTTCGAACGTCGCATCGCGGCGGCGCACCAGCACCAGATAATCGCCATAGCGGGCCGGGCGATAATAGGGACCGCGCGCCTTGTCGAAATCCCAGATGCCCGAGCCATTGGCCACCTGATCGCGGATTTCGCGCGCCAGCGCCCGCGCCAGTTTCTTGCGTCCGCTGGCCTCGCTTTCCTGATCGACAGGGGCGGACCATGCCTGTTTTTCGACCTTTTCAGGATCGGTAAACAGCGGCCATAGCTCGACACATCCGGCCTGTCCGTCACGCGCGGGAAGGTGGGGTGGAATATCGGCCTCGACCCCGACAAGGGCGCGGGTGCGCTCGGGATGGTCGAACACCGCATCCACATATTCCAGCACATCGCGGGTCGAGCGGAAGGAGGTGTTTAGGTCCACCGGCAGGAAGCTGCGCCCGACATTGAGGGCGCGGGTTTCATACTGTTTGGCCTCTTGGCGCAGGCGCTCGGGGCGAGCCCCCTGGAACGAATAGATCGACTGTTTTTCGTCACCGACGACAAAGACTGTGCGCTCGATACTGCGCTCGCGTTCCGTGCCGTCACCGGCATAGAAGCTCTCGGTCAGGGCGCGCATGATTTCCCACTGTTCGGGGGCGGTATCTTGCGCCTCGTCGATCAGCACATGCTCGATGCCGCCATCCAGCTTGTACAATACCCATGCCGCATCGGTGCGCTGGGTCAGCAGTTCGGCGGTGCGTCCGACCAGATCGGTAAAGTCCAGCGCCGCCGCCTCGGCCTTGTGGCTTTCGTACAAGGCGCGGTGAACGCGGGCCAGCGCCAGCAGGTGCTCGGTCTCCTCGGCCACCTTGATGGCAAACAAACGGTTGCGGGTGGCGACGAACTTGTCCTGAAGCGTGGTCAGGAAATCAACTGTGGCAGGCGGGATTTTTGCCGTCGCCATCTTGGCGCGAGGCCCGCGCGGAGGGCTGGCAGTCAGGAAAACATTTTCAAGACTCTCGAACGTCCAGACGGGCAGCGCCGCTCGCATGGCGGCGGCAACCTTGCCGTCATTGGCCCCGCCGGTTTCCATGACGGCGGCGGCATCGCGCCATTCTTCCACGGAGAGATAGCGCATGAACTCGGCGGCAATCTCTTCGGCGGGCTGGTCGCCTGCACCGGTCACTTCGCGCGGCGACGGTGCTGCGCCCGAAGTGATCTGGTCCATATAGGTGCTAAGGCTCTCGCGCTTGGCTTCGATCATGCCCAATAGGTCGTTGAAACTGGCAAAGTCGAGGGCGACCGCAAAATGGGCATAGGCCAGACCGACAGGCCCGTCGGCATGTTCCAGCGCATAGCGGGCCAGCTCGTCGCGCGCCTCTTTGGACAACTGCACAGCGGCCTGATCTTCCAGCACCTTGAAGGCGGGGGTGACGCCCGCTTCAAGAGGGAAGCGGCGCAGCAGTTTTTCGCAGAAGGCGTGGATGGTCTGGATTTTTAGACCGCCGGGGGTTTCCAGAGCGCGGGCAAACAGGCGACGCGCATCGGACAGGTCGCTCTGGTCCAGATCATCGGGGTTACGGCCATCCAGAGCCGCCAAAGATCGGGCCAGAGTCTGATCGTCGGCCACGGCCCATTCGCCCAGTTTTTCAAACAGGCGCGACTGCATTTCAGAGGCCGCGGCCTTGGTATAGGTCACGCACAATATCTCGCCCGGTGCGACGCGCTTCAGCAGCAGACGCGCCACGCGGTTGACCAGTGTGGTGGTCTTGCCCGAACCGGCATTGGCGGTGACGAAGATAGACAGGTCGGGATTGGCCGCCGTCGACTGGCTGGCGCGGGCCGCCTCGACCGGAGACAGATCGGATGTCGGGGTGCGGGTCTCGGTCATGGCTTATTCCCCCTCGTCATTATTGTCGGCCCCGCCGACGACCATCCATTCCCACACACGGGCAAGGTGGTCGTAATTGCCACCATAATTACCCATGAACTGGGGCGCTTCCCACGACACATAGGCGCGGGCCGGATCGTCATAGAGGGCAACGGCGTCTTGCAGCCGTTCGAACTCGCCCGCGCTGATCTGGGCGGCGCTGGCGCTGTTGGACTTGCTGGGCTGGGAGACATCGGACAGCTTGCCGCCTTCGCCGCGCCCGATGACCCGCACATAGATCAACTGGGTCGGATCGACGGGATTGCCAAACCCGCCGGCCGCCAGAATGGCCCCCGTCAGCGGAAGCTGCGGCGCAAAGCCTTGAAGGACCTGTGCCTGGCTGGACGGGGCACCGGTTTTGAAATCGATAATGGCCCCGCCCTCGGCGTCCAGCTCGATGCGGTCGGCCTTGGCGGTGACCTTGAACGGACCGGCAGGGCCATCAAAGGTCAGCGCTCCGCTCTGTTCGACCAGTATCTCGATACCGCGGGCACGGCGCTCGCGCTCGAAGGCGGTCAGCCAGCGGGCGCTGATGCGGCTCAGAGGCACTTCGCGGGCCATTGCGGCATCCTCGAAACCTTCGTCGCGTAGGGCCTCCTGAATAAAGAGGGCCAGTTGCTGCTCGAAGTCGTCGGGCAGTTCATAGGGGTAGAGGCCGGTCGCCTTTTCGATGGCGGCGTGGATGGCGGTGCCGCGCTTCATCGCCTCGGCAGGTTCGCCCGGACGGTCCAGTTTTTTCAGGCCCAGAATGCGCTGGGCATAGATGGCATAGGGATCACGCACCCAACGCTCGACGCTGGTGACGGGCAGTTCGCGCGGGCGGCGCTCCACCGGCGGGGTCGGCGCGGGGCGCTTGGCATAGGCGGGCGTATCGCGCAGCGGCGCGTCGATGGCCCGCGTCCAGTCGGCAATATGGTCGGGTGTGGCCAGCTTGACGGGGGTGGTGTCGCTGTCGGCTCCGCGGGTCAGCATGTCCAGACGCCACAGCCAGCGCGAGCGCACGGCGGGCTGCCCCCTGCGGCGCTCACAGTGAACGAGGATGGCATTGGGCGCACAAGCGGCCTGCACGAAATCCTGTGCGCTCTGGCCGATGCGGCGTTCGGGAGGCGGCAGGCCCAGCGCGTTTCGCATCGGACGCGACAGGAAGGGATCGACCGGAGCACCCTGCGGCCAGACGCCTTCTTCAAGCCCGGCAAGGATCATCACATCGGCCCGCACCAGACGCGCCTCGATGGCCCCCAAAATACGCAAGGACGGATGGGTGGCCCCGCCCGTTCTCACCACGGTATCGGCCAGCAGGCCCTGCACCATTTCCTTCAGATCGGCAGCACTGACGGCACCAAGGGCCGCACCGCCCTGAATGAGATTGGACAACAGGCTGGCGGCCTGTTCGCCATCGGGACCGGCCCATGCATTCTGTCCGGCCAGAGCCTCGACCAGAGCCGTAAGGGCGCGGGCAGCCTGATCCAGCCCAAGGGTGTCCGAGGCCGCAAATGGCTCGCGGCCAATGGCATTGAGCGCCTCCAACCGCTCGACAAACTCGACCAGTTTTTGCGTGCGGGCGTTTTGTTGGTCTTTGTCGCTCTCGCTGGCGTCGCTGCGCGGTTTGCGTTTGGCCAGATAGGCTTTCAACCGTTCCAGATCGGGGTGTTCGGAGGTCCGCAGGCCATAGCGTTCAAGCGCGCGAACCAGTGCCTCGCTGTCTTCACCCTCCAGCAGCACCAGCGGGTGTTTCAGCAGGCCCAACAGGGTCTGCGGATGGGCCGGTTTCTTGATCCAGCGGGCGGCCAGTTCGACCAGCGTCCCTGCCGGCATACGGTTAAGAGCCAGACCAGCCGAGGCATCGGCGGTAATGCCCCAACGCTGTAAACGGGCCTGAACGCGGCGGCCCAGTTCCTGATCGGGGGTGACAAGGGCGCAGGTCTTGCCATGGGTGTTCAGCGTCTCGCGCATCATCAGGGCGATGGCGGCGGCGGCCTCTTCCTCGTGGCGCAGAGGCAGGATGCTCAGTCCCTCCAAGCCGTCCTTGATCGGTTCAAGACCGGTATCGGCGGCGCGGGCCCGCAGCTCGGAAATGGCGATACGCCAGTCCCCCGTGGCGTCGGCAGGGCGCAGGGCTTCGTTCAACAGGCGCTGGCGGGCCATGCCCTTTTGAAGGACATCGACCGCCAGTTCGGGCCGGTACCATTCGCGCACCTGATGGCGTTCAACGGCGTGGCGTTCCAACAGGCGTTTCAGTGCCCGCTGGGGGTGTTGTTCGTTTTCCTGCGTGATCTGATCCCAGACCTTTTCTTCAAGATCTAGATCAAGGCCGGGCAGGACGACACAGCCCTGCGGTGCGCGCGCGACGGCCCCCAGAACATCGGCGGCGGCGGGAACTGTGCCGGTGGAACCGGCGACGATCACCGGCTGGGTCGGAGGCTCTTTGTCCCACAGTTCGGCAAGACGGCGCAGCAGGGTGGCCTTGCGCCACGACGGGTCAACCAGCCCCATTTCTTTCAGGCGTTCGGGCCATTTCTCGACGCCGATGGCCAGAAACTCGGCGGACCTTTGCCAGTGGGCGGCCATCTCTCCCTCGACCAGACCGGCGACAAGACCCGGATCGGGCACTTCTTCCAGTTGGCAGGAATCCAGAAAACGGCCCAGCGCATCGGCAAGGTCCAGTGCCTGAACAGGGCGCAGGTCGCTGTCGTAATGACGGGTCACCAGCTTGGCCAGTTCGAACCGGCGCGTCAGGGCCGGAATGGCAGGCGGCAGGTCCAGCCCCAGCGCACCTGGCGTAAACGGTGGCTCGTCTTCCTCAAGATCACCCAGCGGGCGCACCTGCGGCAACAGGACGGGCGTATCGGCCGACAGCTTGGACAGGGCGGCGGTAAAGGCCCGCGCGGCACGTCGGTTGGGCAGCAGGATGGTGGCGTCCGACAGCTCTTCGGGCGGGCGCTCCCCCAGCCAGTTCAGAACACCTGCGGCCAGATCCTCAAGGAACGGACGGTGGGCAGCAATGGCATACCAGCGCGGGGCGACCCCCGAAAACGGATCAAATGTCATGCCTGCCCCCTGTTAGGTTTAGTCTAGTTTGGCCAGCTTGGCCTCGGCGGCGTCACGCGCCTGCGGATCGCCGACATGCATCCAATCGCCGTCCATGACGGTACCGAACAGACGCCCCGCTTGCGCCGAGGCCCGCCACAGGGGGCTGAGCGAAAAGGCCCCGTCCGGTCCATTATCAGCATAGTTCGGGCGGGTAATATGCACGCCCATATAGGCGAACGGCACCTCGGCCCGATCTCCACGGAAGGCCAGTTGGCCATCGTCTGCGACCGAAAAATCGCCTGCCCCGTCAAAGCCGATAGCGCCTTCGCGGCGCGCCAGCAGCAGGGCGGCATCCATTTTCTGTTCGCCCCCCTGTTCGTTCCAAAGGGCGATCAGGTCATTGAGCGCATCACCACGGTCGATCCAGACGCTGTCGATATTGGCGACAAACACCGGATCATTTCCCAGCAGAGGCTTGGCTTTTTTCAGGCCGCCGCCGGTTTCCAGCAGGGCTTCGCGTTCGTCGGAAATGACAATGCGGATATCATGGCGTTGGGCCAGATGCTGTTCCAGCCGGTCGGCAAACCAGTGGACATTGACCACGGCCGTCTCGACGCCGACCGCCACAAGACGATCCAGCACATGGTCGATCAGGGCGCGGCCACCGACCTCGACCAGCGCCTTGGGGCGGTCATCGGTCAGCGGGCGCATACGGGTGCCAAGCCCTGCGGCCAGCACCATTGCGGTCTTGGGAGCCATAGTCATTGGCGCACCTCTACGGGGACGTATTTGTCGAACCATGCGGCGACGCTCGCCAGCGCAGGCTGTTGCAGATTGCGGTTCAGATGGCCCCACATACGCGGCAGGAACTGGGCATAGCGCGGCTTGTCATCGCGGGCGATCAGGCGGGCAAAGATGCCGATGATGCGCGCTTCGTTAAGCGCAGCAAGGCCCGCATAACTGGCCATGAAGGCGGCGCGGTCCACCGAGGGACGCATCGCGAAATAATGCTCCAGCGCCTTGGCCTCGAGTGCGGGAGACACATCGCGGCGGGCATCCTGAAGCAGGGAATGAAGATCCCAACTGGGGTGGGCGATCACGGCGTCCTGAAAGTCGATCATGCCGACGCGGGCACCGCCTGTACGGCCCGACAGCCAGATCAGGTTTTCGGCGTGATAGTCGCGGTGCGCCATCACCGATGCGCCCTCGGCACCCGCTTGAACGACCGGAGCCCATGCGGCGCGCCATTCGGCAATCGCGGCATCGTCAAAGGCAACGCGGGTGTCGTATTTCGGCAGCCATTCGACGAACAGGTCGGCTCCGCCCTGAAGCGCCACCGCGTCATAGGCCAGCATCGGCCAGTCTCCGGCAGAGCCCTTGAGGATGGAAGGCGGCAGACCGGCTTCATGCAGGGTGACCATCGCCTCGATGGCGGCCAGATAAAGCGGTTCTTCGTCCGCTCCCTGTTCGATGACGCGGGCGAACAGATCGTCGCCAAAGTCCTCGATCAGGGCCAGTCCATTGGCCACGTCCAGAACCGGAATGGCGGGAGCCGACAGGCCAAGGCTGTTCAGGTGTTCGGCCACCGCCACAAAGGCTTCAATACGTCCTGCCGACAGACGGGCAATAGCGTTCCAGCCGTTCGCGTGGCGCTCCTCGGCGCTCCATGACGGATCGCAGGGCTGGCTTTCAAAGGCGGGCGGCTGATCCATCAGCATAAAGCGGCGGCCATCACGGGCGATGATGCGCTCATAGCGGCGGGTCGAGGCGTCACCCGGCAGCGGATAGCGCTCGGCATCCGACAGGCCTGCTTGTGCCAGCAGGGCCAGTTTCAGGGTTTCGCGCTCACAGGCCAAGGTCATTACTCAACTCTTTCCACCGGCCTGCGCCAGATACGGTCGCAAGGCGGGACAGGCCCTCTTCCTTGAGGGTAATGGTCAAAATGTCGGGGCCGAGAAAACGTGCAGGGTCATCCCCCAGCCGCTCGGGCCATTCGATCAGAACGCAGCCGTCATCCAGCGCCTCGTCCAGACCGATCTCCCACGCCTCCTCGGGATCGTTCAGGCGATAAAGGTCGAAATGCGCGACGGGCGGCTCGCTCTCGTAAAACTGCACGAGGGTAAAGGTCGGGCTGGGCACGTCTTCATGGGGCGAGGTCAGTGCGCGGATCAAGCCGCGCGCCAGAGTGGATTTGCCCATGCCCAGCGGGCCGTAAAGCAGGACGGAATCGCCGGCCTGCAATAGGGGGGCAAGGGTCTGGCCAAGGCGGGTGGTCGCCTCGGCATCGGCGAGATGCAGTATCATGGGGAAAAGGGGACGTTCGGCTGGGCGGCCAGTTGGCGCTCGATATAGGTCTTTAGCTGAAGGCTGGCTTGGTCTGCGTCAATGGACAGTTGTTCGGGCAGGACAGGTTTTCCGAACGTCAGGATAAAACCCCGCCCCTGCTTGTTCAAAAGCTCGTGGAACAGGGTCACATCGCGAAGCTCGCGCGAGAACCTGTCAAACAGGTGGAACAGGCGGCTGGACGGGCCGGTCATATAGACAGGCACAATGGGGGCATTGTGTTTGCGGGCCAGCGACACCGCCGAGCTTTCCCACGGTTCGTCTATCAGTACCCCTTGTTCGACACGGGCCAGACGACCGGCGGGGAACATCACCACGCATCGCTCGTCGGTAAAGGCCTGTTTGGCGGCGTTCAGCGTGTTGCGGGTCTTTTCGCGGGTGCGTTTGGCATGGACCCATTCCACCTGAATAATCGTCTCGGCCAGACGCGGCGCAACGCGCAGGGCATCGGCATTGGCAAAGAAGATGGCATCATCGCGCACCCGTCTGATGGCGTCATACATGGCCACACCGTCGGCAATGCCGGTCGGGTGGTTACAGACGATCACGCAGCGGCCGCTGGCAGGCAGGTTTTCAAGGCCCTGTGTTTTGACCTGTAGCTTCAACAGGTCCGACATATAGGCCAGCGCATCCACGCCCGATAAAGGCTCTATAGCTCTGGCCATGGCCACGGCCTTGGGATAGCCCAGCACGGCATAAAGTATGGGACGCACGATCGGCCAAACCCATGACCCCGTCAGACGCGGGGCGCGTTCGGCAATCAGCACATCGACAATATGGGGCTCGCTTTGGCTCATAGGATGGTTGTCGCTTTAGTCGCAGCCATGGGCAAGCGCCTTGGCGAAACGGACTTCATCGTCCTACACAGGTCGCAATGTTTTATCGGAGGGGGCAGGCAGATGCGTGCACAATGGATGATGGCGACCGCAGCGGTGGCCTTGCTGGGTATGGCTACGCCGGTTTGGGCGCAAAGCGAGGCGGCACCACAGGTGGCGAGCGCACCGGTCGCCACCAGTCACACCGTGGCGGGCGGACTTGACCTCAAGACGCTGGCGACGATGGACCGCGTGTCCTCGCCCGTTCTGTCACCCGATGGCAAACGCGTCGTCTATGGCGTGTCCAGCGTTGATTATGACGCCAATAAATCGGCCTCGTCGCTGTGGATCGCCAGTGTGGACGGCAGCTTCGAGCCGCGCAAACTGGCGGTGTCGGAAGGTGGAGCCTCTAACCCCGAATGGTCGGTAGATGGCCGTTCCATCTATTTCACCTCCTCGCGTGGTGGCTCCAATCAGGTCTGGCGCACCGATGCGGACGGTAATGCCGCCGCTCAGGTGACCAGCCTTCCAGTGGGCGTCTCGGGTTTTCGCCTGTCGCCTGATGGCCGCTCGCTGATCCTCGGCATTTCGGTCTTTGCCGATTGCGACACGCTGGAGTGCACCAAGACGCGCTCGGACACCGCCGCCAAAGACACCCAGACTGTCTATGACCAGATGCCGCTGCGCGTGTTTGACCGCTGGTATGACGGCAAGAAATCGCACCTCTATGTTCAGCCGTTGAACACGTCCGGTCTGGCCGAGGGCACTGCCCGCAGCCTGACGCAGGGACTGGATGCCGATTTCGGTGTCAGTGGTATCGAGTTCGCCCGTGACGGCTCGCTACTGGTCTCGACCAAGCTGCTGGGGGATCGCAATGCCTTTACCAATAATAACGACCTTTACCGCCTGTCGCTTTCCGGTGGTGCGCCGGTCAATCTGACGCAGGGCCATACCGGACCGGACTATAATCCGGTGCTGTCGCCCGACGGTCGCCGTCTGGCATGGCTGGCCAGCCCGCGCGAGAATGTCGGCGGTGACCAGCCGGTGGTCATGGTCGGCGATGCCGATGGCCAGAATGCCCGCGCCCTGACCAACTGGGATCGTGGGCCGTCGGACCTGACATGGCGCTCGGACGGTCGTGCGCTTTATGCCACCGCCGCCGACCAAGGCCAGAACCGCCTGTTCGAGATCGACGCCCGCACGGGAGCGGTGAAGACCCTGACCGACATCGGTCAGGTCAACGAGTATGACGAGCGCGCTGGCACGGTCGTCTATGCGCTGGAAAGCTTTACCTCGCCGACCCAGCTGTTCGTGCAAAAGGGTGGCGAGACGCGCCAGATAACCCGCCACAATACCGAGGCTCTGGCCGCCATCAACCCGTCACGCCCTGACGAAATCCGCTTTGCCGGATGGAATGGCGAACAGACCCATGGCTGGGTGTTTAAACCGGCCAACTATGTCGAGGGCCAGAAATATCCGACGGTCTATCTGATCCACGGCGGACCGAAATCGCCATGGACAGAAAGCTGGTCCTACCGCTGGAATCCGCAGGTCTATACCGGCGCGGGCTATGCGGTGGTGATGGTGAACTTCCATGGTTCGCCCGGCTATGGTCAGGCCTTTACCGATGCCATCAACAGCAATTGGGGCACCCGCCCGCTGGAAGACCTGCAAAAGGGCTGGGAAGCGGCCGTCGCGCAAAACAGCTTTATCGACGCCAACCGTGCCTGTGCGCTGGGCGCGTCCTATGGCGGCTATATGGTCAATATGATCGCCGGCAAGTGGAACGAGCCATGGCAGTGCCTCGTGAACCATGCGGGCGTGTTTGACGTGCCGCAACTGATGAACGCCATGGATATCGGCACCTTCATCCACGAGTTCGAGGGCGCGACATGGGACCGCAAGGCGGTCTATGACGCGCAAAACCCCGAAACCTATGCCGGTAACTGGAAGAAGCCGATGCTGGTCCTGCATGGTTCGCGCGACTTCCGCGTGCCGATGGAGCAGGGGCTGGCGACCTTCTCGGCGCTGCAGCGTCTGGATATCGACAGCCGATTTGTCCACGTTCCCAATGCCAATCACTGGGTGCTGGAACCCAAGGCATGGGTGAACTGGCAGCAGGAAATCCTCGACTGGACGGCCAAATACACCGGCTCTTCACGTTAATCTGAGGTTTGCGGGCGGCGCATCGGGTGTTAGGCCTTCCAGCCTGACTGTCCCAACTAGAGGGAGCGCCCATGCGCCGCCTGTCCCACCTCCTTTGCGGCCTTAGCGCCGTTGCCCTGCTGACCGCAGCGGCCCCCGCCATGGCCGAGATGGCTGCTGCTCCGGCCGCCGCCACCACGACGGCAACTGCGGGTAATGCCTTTACCTATCAGGACATGATCCCGGCCAACCGTCTGGGCGACCCGCAGGTCTCGCCCGATGGTGCGTGGGTGGTCTATTCGGTGACCCGCACGGATGTAGACGCCAACCGCCGCTCGTCGTCGCTGTTTATCCAGTCGCTCAAGGGTGATGGCGAGGCCAAGCGCCTGCCGATCTCGGACGGCGGTGCCAACACCGCGCGTTGGGGTGCCGATGGCAGCCTGTACTTCCTGTCCTCGCGTGGCGGCTCGTCCCAGGTCTGGGTGTCCAAGGACAAGGGCGAGACAGCCACCGCAGTCACCAACCTGCCGACCGATGTGAACGCCTATCGCGTCAACGCACAAGGCACTGCCATAGCCGTGTCGCTGGCGGTTTATCCCGACGCCGAAAACCTTGCGGCTTCGGTGGCACGCGCGGCTTCGGAAGCCGAGCGCAAATCGACCGGCAAGGTCTATGACCGCATGTTCGTGCGTCACTGGGACACGTGGAACGACCATACCCAGAACCACCTGTTCGTGGTCGGTCTGGGTGCCAATGCCGGTGATCCGGTCTGGGTCACCAAGGGTTTTGACGGCGATACCCCGTCCAAGCCGTTCGGCGACGAGAGCGAGTTCACCTTTGCGCCAGATGGCCAAAGCCTGATCTTCTCGGCGCGTGAAGCGGGACGCTCCGAACCGTGGAGTACCGATTTCGACCTCTATTCGGTGGCCACCAATGCACCGGGGCAACTGACCAACCTGACCGAGAGCAATCCGGCATGGGATACCGGCCCTGTCTTCTCGCCGGATGGCCAGACACTGGCCTATCGCGCCATGGCGCGTCCGGGCTTCGAGGCCGACAAGTTCAACATCTTCCTGCGCGACATGCAGTCGGGCACTGTGCGCCAGATCGCTGCCAACTGGGATCGTTCGGCAGACAGCCTGCAATGGTCCAAGGATGGTAACAGCCTGTTCGTGGTGGCCGGTGATGTCGGCAATACCAAGCTGTTCCAGATCGATACCCGCAATGGCTCGGTCGTGCCGCTGACGGGCGAAGGCCATGTCGGTGCCGTGCAACAGACCGATAGCGGTTTCGTGCTGTCGATCGACAGCCTGAGCCGCCCGTCGGAGCTGTACACCAAGACCTTCCGTGGTCGCGAAATGCCGATCCAGATCACCAATGTGAACCCGCAACTGGATGCCAAACAGTTCGGCGAGTTCGAGCAGTTCAACTTCCCCGGCTGGAATAACGAAACCGTCCACGGCTATGTCATCAAGCCGGTCAACTATGTCGAAGGCCAGAAATATCCGGTCGCCTTCATCATCCACGGTGGCCCGCAAAGCTCGATGGGCAACTCGTGGTCGTTCCGCTGGAACGCCCAGACCTATGCCGGTGCGGGCTATGCGGTGGTGATGATCGATTTCCACGGTTCGACCGGTTACGGTCAGGCCTTTACGGACTCGATCAGCCAGCACTGGGGCGACCGCCCGCTGGAAGACCTGCAAAAGGGCTGGGCCTTCGCACAGCAAAAATACGACTTCCTCGACGGCAATAATGCCTGTGCGCTGGGGGCGTCGTATGGCGGCTATATGATCAACTGGATCGCCGGAAACTGGTCCGACGAGTTCAAATGCCTGGTCAACCATGACGGCGTGTTCGACACCTTCGGCATGGGCTTTGCCACCGAAGAGCTGTGGTTCACCGAGTGGGAAAACGGCGGTACGCCGTGGGAAAATCCGGAAGGCTATCAGCGTTTCAATCCGGCCAACCACGTGGCCAAGTGGAAGACCCCGATGATGGTCATTCAGGGCGATCTGGACTTCCGCATTCCGACTGCACAGCCCCTGTCGGCCTTTACCGCCTTGCAGCGTCAGGGCATCGAAAGCCGTTTCGTGATGTTCCCGGACGAGAACCACTGGGTTCTGAAACCGGCCAACTCCATGCAGTGGCACAACGAAGTGTTTGGCTGGCTGGAGCAGCATCTGAACAAATAAGCCGTAAGGCCTGAGTGAAGGAAGGCGCGGACCGGAGATGGCCCGCGCCTTTTTTCTTGCGTGTATTGTTGCCGTCGTCCCTAAAGGCGGAATGCAGGGTTCGGGTGTAACGCGGCGGGGATTATGTCTGGCAACAGGGGCTGTTGTGCTGGCAGCACCCGCAATGGCGAGGGCACAAGATCGTCATGCCTATGGCCCTCATTCCCGCCAAACCCTGAGACTGGTTGATGGCCGAGGCGTGGGGGCGAAACCCGTTGTGGTCCTGTTGGGTGACAGGGGGCAGGACACGGCGTTTTTCATGCGCAGCGCCCGCGAACTGGTACGACGCGGCATCAGTGTGGCCATCACCGACCGCCGCGAAGGTCGCCACGGTTTTGCCGCCCACACCTCCGATGTAGCCCGCGCCATAAGCTATTTAAAAACCCATGCCGAGGCACTGGAACTGGATGGCCGGATCGCCTTGTGGGGCATAGGCACAGAAGCAGATGCGGCGCTTTTGACGGTGGCCGACAGACGTTATCTGGCCGTGGTCGGTATGCAGCCGCGCGACATCAGCGGCCTTGCGCTCTTGGGCCATGGCGACGGGCCGGATGCCACCTTTACCCATCCCCGCGCCTATGGTGGGGATGCGGTGACGTCGGTCTATCGTGGCGGGCGAGGCGACAGCGCATCGGCCATCGCCTTCCTGTCAGGTCTACTTTAGGCGGGCAAACAAGGCGCGGATGACCTCGACATAGATGTCGGCCAGATCACGCAGTTCCTGTTCGGGCACACGCTCGTCGATCTGGTGCATGGTCTGGCCCACCAGACCCAGTTCCAGTACCGGACACATATAGCGGATAAAGCGGGCATCGGACGTGCCGCCGGTGGTCGAGGCGACAGGGCGGCGGCCGCAAACCTTTTCTACCGCATCCTGCACCGCGCCGATAAAGGTCGTGTTCTCGGTCAGGAAGGCCTCGCCCGAGATCATGTGTTCGACCTCGATATTGAGGCCCGTATCGGCTTGCAGGCGACCTACCTCGCTATTGATCCACGCCGCCAGTGCCTCGCCCGTATGGCTGGGATTGAAGCGGATATTGGTGCGGCCAAACGCCTTGGCAGGGATGATGTTGGTGGCCGCGTTGCCGATATCGATGGTGGTGATTTCGAGGTTCGACGGCGGGAAGCCTGTGCGCGGTGAACCGTTTTCCGTATGGGCGGCGATCGCACTCAAAGACGGATAGCCGTCATCCAGTACGCGGTCGGTCAGCGTCGCCATCAGCTTGGCAATGACGGGCGCAGGATTGGCGGCCCGTTCGGGATAGGCGACGTGGCCTTGCTTGCCGTGAACGGTGAACCAGGAGTTGATCGAGCCGCGACGGCCGACCTTGATCATGTCGCCCAGTTGCGCCGATGATGACGGCTCGCCAACAATGCAGGCGTCAATAACCTCGCCCTCGGCCATCAGGGTTTCGACCACGCGCTTGGTGCCGTGAAGGGCCGGGCCTTCCTCGTCTCCGGTAATCAGCAGAGACAGCGAGCCGTCGATTTCGTTCGCTTGCAGCAGACGCGACAGGGCCGCGACCCATGCGGCAATCCCGCCCTTCATGTCCACGGCACCACGGCCATACAGGATGCCGTCGCGCGTCTCGCCCTCGAATGGGGCGGCAGTCCACTGCTCGGCAGCACCGGTCGGCACGACGTCGGTGTGACCGGCAAAACAGATATTGGGCGAGGTTGTGCCACGACGAGCATAAAGATTGATGATAGGCGCATCGACGCCTTCACCGGTCGGCCCCTCGAACACCATGCGGCGGCAGTGAAAGCCTAGCCCCGTCAGCGCGCGCTCCAGTACCTCCATCGCGCCCTCGTTGGCGGGGGTAACGCTTGGGCGGCGGATCAGGTCGCGGGTCAGTTCGACAGGATCGATGACGGAAAGTGATGCGGTGTTCATGGCTCCATGCTTTAGGCAGGGAAACACATAAAGGAGAAGGGCGTTTGTGCTGTCCTTTCCCGTTCTGACAGAGATTTTTCGTTTGATATGACTGTTTCGACGCCGTCTGCGCCAGAAATCGACCCAGAAATCGATCCTGTAATCGACCACGAAGAGCCCTCCAGTCCGTGGGGTAATCGCGACTTCCGGCTCTTGTGGCTGGGGCGTGTGGTGGCGGTTCTGGCGATCCAGATCCAGTCCTCGGCCCTCTTGTGGCAGGTCTACGAGATCGCCCGCCGCGACCATCCGATTGAACAGGCCAGCCTTTATCTGGGTCTGGTCGGCCTGTGCCAGTTCCTGCCGCTGTTGGCCTTTACCTTGCCCGCTGGGGCCATGGCCGACCGGCGCGACCGCAAGCACACGGTGACCTTGTCGCTTGTTGTCGAGATGGTCTGTGCGGGTAGCTTTCTGGCCATGGCCATGCATGGCAATCCGCCACTGTGGGGACTGCTGGCGGTCGCGGCGCTGTTTGGCGCTGCAAGGGCGTTTCTGGCTCCGGCGTCACAGGCCTTCCTGCCGATGGTGGTGGGACGTAAAGCCCTGCCGGCGGCAATCGCAGCCCAGTCGATTGCCTTCCAGACCGGCGCGATTGCAGGACCGGCCCTTGGCGGTGTGATTGTCGGGGTGACGGTGCCGCTGGCCTATGCCTCGTCGCTGGGGCTGTTTCTGCTGGCCATCGCCTGTTTCATCCTGATCAAAACCCATGGCAAACCCGAGGTTGGCCCCAAGGTTTCGCCGGTTGAACTGGTGCGTGAAGGTCTGTCCTATGTCTGGAAGACCAAGATCGTTCTGGGTGCAATCTCGCTGGATTTGATCGTGGTGCTGTTTGCCGGTGTGGCGCTACTGACGCCGATTTTTGCCCGCGACATCCTGCATGTCGGCCCGCAAGGGTTCGGCCTGTTGCGGGCGGCGTTTGGCGTGGGCGCTCTGCTGATGGCCTTCTGGCTCAGCCGCTATCCGATCCAGCGCAATGGTGGCCGGTGGATGTTTGCGGCTGTGGCCGTGTTCGGCATCTGCACCATCGCCTTTGGCCTGTCGAAAATCGTCTGGCTGTCGGCGCTGGTGCTGTTCATCGGCGGGGCAGCGGACATGATCAGCGTCAATGTCCGCCAGACCCTGATCCAGTTGGCAACGCCCGATCATATGCGCGGACGGGTGTCGTCGGTGTCGATGCTGTTTATCGGTGCTTCCAACGAACTGGGCGAAGCCTATTCGGGGGTGGCGGTGCGTCTGCTGGGGCCTATTGGCGCGGCGGTGTTCGGCGGGGCCGGTGCGCTAGCGGCCACCGGCATCTGGGCCAAGGTGTTCCCGTCTTTGCGTAAAGCCGACCGGCTGTCCTGATAAGAAAAAGGCCCGCTTTGCAGCGGGCCTTTGTATTTATCCTAGCGCCCGCCTTGCACCTTTGTTCGCAGGCGAGACGCCAGAGGCCAAGCCGCTCGCGGTGCAGCGTGGCGGCGCTTGCCGCCTATTTCCACTCTTTGAAGTGCTTGGACAGTTTCAGGCCCTGCTTCTGATAGTGGCTGCCACCCTCGCCATAGAGGCGGGTGGGGCGCATCGTCAGGGGTTCATAGACAAGGCGGGCAACGGTCTGACCGTGTTCCAGCAGGAACGGGGTGTCGTGGGTGCGAACCTCCAGCACGCCCTTGGAGCCAGCACCGTGGGCTTCGTCGGTGCCGAAACCGGGGTCGAAGAAACCGGCATAGTGGACGCGGAACTCGCCAACCGAAGGATCGATCGGGGTCATTTCGGCGGCCTGATCGACGGGGATTTCCACGTCGTCCGAAGACGCCAGAATATAGAACTCGCCCGGATCGAGCAGCAGGTCGCCGTCACGCAGGGTCACCGGTTCCCAGAAATCGCGCGGATCATGGCCGTCGATATTGTCGAGATTGATAACGCCCGCATGGCGGCGACCACGGAAGCCGACAATGCCGTTATCACCGTGTTGCAGGTCTACACCGACGCTGCGGGTTTCCAAACGCGGCGGCTCGCCGGCCTTGAGGCGAAGCTGGTTCAGGCGGGTGCCGGGGCGCACGAGGATGGAGAAGGTCTGGGGCGCGATTTCCAGATAGAGCGGGCCTTCATAGCCTTCATCGACATCGTCGAAGCTTTGGCCCTTGTCGGTCAGAAGGCGCACAAACACATCGACGCGACCGGTCGAGGATTTCGGGTTGGCGCGGGCATTCAGGCCCTTGGGCAGGGACAGGTGTTCCTGAAGGCGGGCGATATAGACGCAGCCCTTTTCCAGCACATAGCCGCCCGACAGGTCGATGGCGTGCATGGCCACATCTTGAATGCGGTCCTCGACCTTGCGCTTGCCCGGCAGGAAGGAGGCGCGCACGCGCCACGCGACGTCCGACAGACGCAAGTCAAGGCTGGCCGGTTGGACCTGATCGGAATCAAAAGCGGTCTGGCTGGAAATGGCACCCGTCGCAATCAGGGTTTCGATACCCTGAAACGGGATGATGCCGGCTTGGGCGGGAATCTGGAAACTGGTCATGCCGTCCTGTTCTCACATGGATTTTTACGCCTGTCTCGCTTTCCTGCACGGCAGTCGTGCATTGCAGCTTGAACGAAGCGCCCGGCGGGACGCATATAGCGTATGTCCAGTGCATTTGCCTATAGCGTTGAAACCCAAGGCGTGGTGGTTCGCGTTCAACCCTCCTATCTGGCGGCACAGTCCGAGCCGGAGGCGAACCATTGGGTCTGGGCCTATCAGATCGAGATCGTCAATCTGACGACGGCACCGCTACAGGTGGTGGCGCGGCGTTGGACCATTACCGATGCGCTGGGCCGTATCGAGGAAGTGCGCGGATCGGGTGTGGTTGGCGAACAGCCGGTGATCCAGCCCGGTGACAGTTTCGCCTATGCCTCGGGCTGTCCGCTGTCGACACCGTCGGGTTCGATGGTCGGGGCCTATTTCGTGCAGGATCAGGCCGGACATATTTTCGAGGTCGCCATCCCGCATTTCAGTCTGGATGTGCCTGATACCCGCCGCACACTGAACTGAGGCCACAAGAAAAGGGCGCTGCGGTTTTCCCACAGCGCCCTTTCTTCTCGAGATTTCCGTCGAGCGGAACTTTAGATGTAGCGACGAAGGCTACGGGCCAGGTCGGATGCACCGTCCTTGGAGCCCTTGCGCACTTGCGGCTGATAAGCAACGCGGGCGTGTTCGACGCAATAGACGCCTTCCGAGGCGCGGCGGCCGCAGAAAGAGAACTCGCGCGAGGACGGGTCGCCGATGGGCCATTTGCACATGTGTGCGCCTAGCGTCAGCACTGTGGCCGTGCCCGGCAGTTCCGGCATGGGAGCCGGAGCCGAGGGTTGGGCCACCTGCGTCGGCACGGCGGCCGGACGCGGCGCGACGGCTTCGATGCGGCGCGGAGCCGACGGAGCCTGTGTCGGTTGCGGTGCCGGTGCAGCGGGCGCTGCATTGGTTGCCGGTGCGGCTGCGGTTGCAGCAGCCTTGGTGCTCGGACGTGCCGTGCGGAACGTCGTGCGTGCCGGTTGCGACGGTGCCGCGCGGCCCGAAAGGCCCAGACGGTGTACCTTGCCGATTACGGCGTTGCGGGTCACGCCGCCACCCAGTGCCTTGGCGATCTGGGAGGCCGATTGACCTTCAAGCCACAGCTTCTTCAGAGCGCCTACGCGATCTTCTGTCCAGCCTGCGTTCATGCCACCCTCCAAGGGAAGTCGGATTCAATATCTTGTGTCGGAGGGCCGTAATTAGCGCTCCTTAGTGGCGCCAATCGTAATTCACTGGTCAAAACACGCAATATGTGGAGATTCGGCTGTCCACAGAAACTATATATTGTATGGTTAATGTCCCGTTTTGAATCAGTTTTATCTGGTTGGGATTATGTCGGCATGCCTTGCGAAACCGCCAAGCAACGCGCATTTGAGCTTTTATGAGCCTTCAGCACCCTTCCGAACCCTCTGTGTCCACCTTGCCGCAGCCGCGTCGCTATAACGGCATCAACTGGGTGGGGCTTCGCACCCTGTATCTGCGCGAAGTGCGACGCTTCTGGAAGGTGGGGGCGCAAACGGTTGCAGCCCCTGTGGTGACGACCCTTCTGTATATGATGGTGTTTGTCGTGGCGCTTCAGGGCGCAAGGCCGCCGCTGCACGGTATTCCGTTTGCCGAGTTTGTGGCACCGGGCCTGATCATGATGGCGATCCTTCAGAACGCCTTTGCCAATGCCTCGTCCAGCTTGATCCAGGCCAAGATTATGGGCACGGCGACCGACTTCCTGACCCCGCCGCTCAGCCCGCTGGAACTGACCATTGGCTTTAGCCTCGGGGCCGCGACGCGCGGTGTGGTGGTCGGTCTGGTGACGGCCCTATGCGTCCTGCCGTTTGCCAAGCTGGGCATCTCCAACATTCTGCTGATCGTCTGGTTCGGCCTGATCTCGTCGCTGCTGATGGGCATGGTCGGGGTGCTGGCCGGTCTGTGGTCCGAGAAGTTCGATCACCTGTCGGCGGTGCAGAACTTTGTCGTCATGCCGATGACCTTCCTGTCGGGCACCTTCTATCTGGTCGACAACCTGCCCGCGCCGTTCGATGCCATCAGCCGCTTTAATCCCTTCTTCTATCTGATCGACGGGTTCCGCGCTGGCTTTGTCGGTCAGGCCGAGAGCAATCTGACGGTGGGTCTAGTGATGAGTGGTGTTCTGACCCTTGTGCTGGGTGTGGTCTGCTGGCGGGTGTTCAAGTCGGGCTGGCGCCTGAAGAGCTGATCCTGATTGAGGTTAGGAAATTAAGCTTTCGTAAGAGGGGCTGTGTCGTACTGGTGACGCAGCCCCTCTTCGTTTAGTCATGGTTGCGAATTTGAGGGGATCTCCATGCGTATGAAATCGCTTTTGGCCGTGGCACCTTTGGCGCTGGCTCTTGTCGCCCAACCTGTGTGGGCCCAAGAGGCTGACAATACTGTCGCGGCCCGTATCCAGTCAGCAGCGGAGAGGCTGGTTCAGGATAGCAATCCAGCGCGTCTGGAAGTGCTGAAGGCGCACCTGGATACAATGGGTCTGGCCTATGAGCTTCAGACGTTTGAAGGTGGAAACCGTCAGACTGGTCCCATGGCGGGTACCAATATCGTCATCACCTTCGGCGAAGGCGCACGCGATATCGTCATGACCGCCCACTATGATGCGGCCGTCCTGCGCGACGGGGCCTTCTCGCACGGTGTGGTCGATAATGCGGGCGGCACTTTGGCCATGATCGAAGCGGCTAAATCGCTTCAGGCCCACAGTAATCATCTGAACCATCGCATGATCGTCGTTCTGACCGATCAGGAAGAGCTGGGCCTGATCGGCGCGGGGAAGTGGCTGGAGCAGGCCGATAAAACCCGTATCACTGGTGTGGTGAATGTGGATGTGGCGGCCTATGGCCGCACGGTGATGTTCGGTCTGAACAATGGCGA
This sequence comes from Brevundimonas sp. BH3, assembly GCF_045345115.1. GTDB lineage: Bacteria > Pseudomonadota > Alphaproteobacteria > Caulobacterales > Caulobacteraceae > Brevundimonas. The sequence goes on along the minus strand of NZ_CP150796.1, from coordinate 2,980,755 downwards.
GGCCTCGCGTGGTCTGGTGCGTACCTTGCGGACCTATTGCGCCGATACGGCCACCGATTGCGAATCCTTCCCCGTCTATCCGCCCAGCGAGGACCGCATTCCGCACGGTGCACGAAGACAAGATGGATAAGCTCAAGAGCGACGATGTTGCTGCCTTTGCCGCGTTCCTGACGGGTCTGATCCAGCGTATCGCCACTGATACGGCTGACAAAAACCCGTAAATCACTGCGATAGGCGGTGTTGACTAACGGGCCATGTGGCCTGACAAGTTAGAGATCATTTATCCAGCGGTCCCGTTGCCAGCCAACGGGACCGTCTCTCTTTTTGGAGACTGCCGTGTCCGGTCATCTGATGGGTGTTTACAATCGTGCGCCGCTGGAAGTGGAGCGCGGTCAGGGCGTCCGACTGTGGTCCACTGACGGGACCGAATATCTGGACTGCGTGTCCGGTATCTCGACCAATGCGCTGGGCCATGCCCATCCGAAACTGGTCGAGGCGCTGAAGGCGCAGGCTGAAAAGCTGTGGCACGTCTCTAACATCTACCGCATCCCCGGTCAGGACGAACTGGCCGACATGCTGTGCGACAAGTCTTTCGCCGATGTGGTCTTCTTTGCCAACTCCGGCACCGAGGCTGTGGAATGCGCCATCAAGACCGCGCGCAAATATCACCACGCCAAGGGCAATGTTGAGCGTATCGACATCTACGGCTTTGACGGCTCGTTCCACGGTCGCACCTATGGCGGCATCAATGCGGCGGCTAACCCGAACTATACCGAAGGCTTCGGCCCGCCCATGCAGGGCTTTTACCAGCTGAAGTGGGGCGACAAGGATGCCCTGACGGCGGCGTTTGAAAGCCCGACCACAGCGGCCATCATCCTCGAGCCGGTACAGGGCGAGGGCGGTTGCCGCGCAACGCCGGAAGAAGACCTGCGCTGGATGCGCGACATGGCCGACAAGCACGGCGTGCTGATCATCTTTGACGAAGTGCAATGCGGCATGGGCCGCACCGGCAAGCTGTGGGCGCACGAATGGGCCGGTATGACGCCGGACATCATGGCCATCGCCAAGGCTCTGGGCGGCGGCTTCCCGATCGGGGCCTGTCTGGCCACGGCCGAAGCCGCTTCGGGCATGACCGCAGGCGCGCACGGCTCGACCTTCGGGGGCAACCCGCTGGCCATGGCTGTCGGCAAGGCGGCTTTCAGCGAAGTGTCGTCGGATGCGATCCTGAATAACGTCAACGAGGTTTCGGCCTATCTGAGACAGCAGCTGAGCGGCCTGCAGGAGCGATTTCCAGACGTGGTCGTCGAGGTGCGTGGCAAGGGTCTGTTGCTGGGTCTGAAGCTGGTGCCGAACAACCGCGACTTCATGGGTTGGGCACGTGACGAGGCCAAGCTTCTGGTGGCCGGTGGCGGTGACAATCTGGTGCGTATTCTGGCCCCATTGAACATCACCCTCGAAGAGGCCCGTGAGGCGGTCGAGAAACTGGAAAAGACCTGCGCGTTCGCTCGCACCCAGATGGCCGGTTAATCCGGCCTTCTAACTGTACTTACGGAGACCGCTATGGTCCGTCACTTCCTCGATATTTATCGTCTTGAAGCCGCTGATCTGCGCGCCATTCTGGATGATGCCCACGCTCGTAAACAGGCCCGCAAGGGCTGGCCGCAAGGCCGTGTGGATGCCGATGCTCCGGCCAAGGATCGCGTTCTGGCGATGATCTTTGAAAAGAACTCGACCCGCACACGTTTCAGCTTTGATGCCGCCATCCGCCAACTGGGCGGTCAGGGCATTATCGCCAATGCTTCGGACATGCAGCTGGGCCGCGGCGAGCCGATCGAGGACACGGCCCGCGTACTGTCGCGCATGGTCGATGCCGTGATGATCCGTGCCAATGACCACGAGGATGTCGAGCGTTTCGCCCGCGTCTCGTCGGTGCCGGTGGTCAATGCCCTGACCGACCGTTCGCATCCGTGCCAGATTCTGGCCGACCTGCTGACGATCGAAGAGCATCTTGGCCCGATCGCGGGCAAGACCGTGGCCTGGGTCGGTGACGGCAATAATGTCTGCCACAGTTTCATGCACGCCGCGGCCAAGTTCGGTTTCAAACTGCGCGTGGCTTGTCCTGCAGAATACCACCCCGACCTGCGCGATCTCGAGAAGGGCGGTACGTGGGTTTACCTTACCTCTGACCCGCAGGACGCGGTCACAGGGGCCGATGTTGTCGTCACCGATACATGGGTGTCGATGGGCGATCAGGACTATGAGGCCCGCCTTGCGGCCTTCGAGCCCTATACGGTCGATCAGGCCCTGATGGATCAAGCCAATGACGGTGCGGTCTTCCTGCACTGCCTGCCCGCGCACCGCGGCGAGGAAGTGACCGACGACGTCATTGACGGTCCGCAATCTCTGGTCATCGACGAAGCCGAAAACCGCATCCATGCCCAGAAGGCGGTTCTGGCCTGGTGCTTTGGCGGCTAGCCAAAAGCACAACTGAGGATGCGCGTTTTGGCGGTAAGCCAAGACGCAGCTAGACCAAAATCAAAGGGCCGAAGGGGAAACTCTTCGGCCCTTTTTTATGTCTCAATAGACGATGGTTTTAGGATTGCCGCTAATCAGACTGACCACATGGATCAGCAGCAACATGGTCAGGGCCGCAAACAGCAGCATCAGAAATCGCCACGGCATCATGCGCGGTCGGGCCCGCATGATGTCGGTCGGTTTTGCACCACGCCAGCCGCAGAGAATGGTCAGGCCGACAGAGAGGGCAGTGAGGATCAGAGTGAGGGTCAGGCTCATGCTTGGCAGGTGGGGGAACTAAAATCTTTCGGCAAGTCCTAAGTTGTGGGGCTGGCAAATCAGCAACCTTCTGTTAACCAAGGTCATGACGGCCCAGCTTGAGTTGTGTGGCTGGCCGAGACTAAATGTTGTGGTTGCGTGGTATTCATCCACATAATGTGGGAAAATACGGTGTCCGTGTGGCACGGGAGACGAATCAGTGAGCGCAACGGCGCCTTGGAGCGTTAAGGGAATTGATCCGAAAGCCCGCGAGATCGCCAAAGATCTGGCGCGTCGCTCGGGGCTGACCCTTGGCGAATGGCTCAACTCCATGATTATGGAAGAGCCGGAGGATGAGGGTCATGTCCTTTCCCGTCGTCCCTCTGCGTCCGACATCACCGACCGTCCCGCCCGCGAAGATTCTGTCAGGATCGAGGCACTGATTTCCACGATGGGCGAGCGTCTTGAAGCGGCTGAGCGCCGCTCGACCTCGGCCATTCAGGGTATTGATCTGGCAGTTTCCAGCCTGATGCGCCGCATGGATGCCGAGCGAGAACTGGAATCGCAGCGCGAGCGTCGTCTGGAAGGCATGGCGCGCGAATTGCGGGAGGGCCATGAACGCCTCAAATCGCTGGAAGGTGGCGATGCGGGGCTGGATATCCGTAGCCGTCTGGATCAGGCGCAACATGACACCCGTTCGGCCTTGGAGGGGTTACAGGCTTCGTTTGCCGCTCTGGAGCAGAGACTGGGCGGATTGGAGGCCCGTCCGGTTCTGGGGGACGGGGCTTTGGCGCAACTGGCCCATAGCCTGCGCCAGCAGATCGAAGACAATCGTCAGGATATGCTGTCCCGTCTGGGTGCAAAAAATGATGGTGCGCGTCTGGCCTCAGTTGAGCAGATGCTGGAGCGCCTGCTTACCCAGACCAAGGCCGCCGAGATGCGGTCTGCCCACGCCGTAGAGGCGATGGGGCACGAGATTATGCGCATTGCGCGTAATATGAATACGCGCATGCAGGGCCTCGAAGAAAATGGCCTTGGCGCAACCCAGGAAATACTTGACCAGCGCCTGACCGAATTGGGCCGAGTTCTGGACGAGAAACTCGATCGTGAAATCGCCCGTCATTCGCAGTCGGTCGATAGCCGCCTGACCCGTCAGGAAGACCAGCATGCTCTGGCGCTGGAACGACTGGGCGGCGAGATCACGCGTATTTCGGATCGTCTGTCCGAACGTATATCGCAGACTGAGCGGCGTTCCTCGCAAGCGATTGAAGACATCAGCCGACGTCTGGCCGAAAATACCGACAAGCTGGAGCGCCGTTCCGAGGATGTCTCGGGCGAGTTGGCCGAGCGCATGCGCCAGAGCGAAGAGCGCACCTTGCGCCTGCTCGAGGAAGCCAAGGCTGTTCGTGCAAGACGGGAATCTGCGGCATTACATGCGGCCCCGCGTCTGGCGACGGCGACCGATACGGTCGTCTTCGATGATGTGCCGGAATTTATCCCCGAAACACCTGCTGTATCCCTATTTGGTTCGGCATCGGACGCATGGGGACCGCAATCGATGTTCCGCACGGATGGGCGTGATACCCATCCTGCACAAAATACCAACCCGATAGACGACGCGCTTTACGGTGCGGCTATAGATGCCCCGCTGGCCGAGGCACAGGCCAGCCCGGGATGGGCCGATACGGTCGCAGCTGAAATGGCTGTCGAACCCTTCCCGACACAGGACGAGATACGCCCGTTCGGTAGTCTGGACGGCGATCTCGAAGACGATTTCCTGATAGACGAGGCCCGACAATCTTCGGGCGACGAAGGTCATGAAGACTTTCCGTCCATCTTTGCCTCGTCCGAACGTGATGCACTGACCGCCCGCACCGAGGCTTCCGTAGAGTTCGAATACGAATTTGAGCCGGCAGATGCGCGCGACGAGGTCGCCGAAGCCGTCGCTGCGGCTGAACAGCCGGACAATGACGAGCAGGCCGACGCCAATCCGTTTTTTGCTGCCCTTGAACAGGCTAAGACGGCTCAGGACGATGACCTGTCCCTGACCCCCTTCATGTCGACACGCGATGTGATCGACAATGCCCGCGCCGCAATTACAGACGAAGAAAACGACACCCCGCGCAAGGGCTTTGGCCTGAACAAACTGCGTAAAAAAGGTGGCACTTCGGCGCTTCAGCAAAAGCTGGACCGCAAGGCTTCGCGTGAAGGCTCTACCTTCGGTCAGGCACTCAAGGTGTCGGCCCTGGCGATGCTGGTGGTCGGTGGCGGTGGTTACGGGACGTTGAAGCTGGTCAAGGACCAGACGCTGGATCTGAATTTTGGCCAGACGCCTCCTGTGCAACCGACAACACCGATGGCGGCGCTGGCTCTGGATGCGGCACCGACGGATGCGGTGCCATCACAGGATGTGGCGCAAACCGAAGGGGCGGCGATTTTCAATCGCGCCATCGCCATGATTGAAAACGGGGATGCCTCGGGGCTGGAGCCGCTGAAGCGTTCGGCCGAACTTGGTTATATCCCTGCGCAAATGCGTCTGGCGGCCCTCTATACGGATGGTGGTGCAGGTATCGAAGCCGATCCTTTTGAAGCACGCCAGTGGGTACGTCGTGCCGCCGAGGCCGGGGAACCGCGTGCCATGCAGCACTATGCGACCCAACTCTATGATGGCGTAGGCGGCGAACGCGACGAGGCCAAGGCGGTCGAGTGGATGCGTAAATCCGCCGAGGCCGGTAGTGTGGACAGCCAGTACAATGTCGCCCATCTGTACGAAAAGGGCGTGAAAGGTATGGCGGCTGATAAGGTCGAGGCCTTCACATGGTACATGATTGCGGCTCGTCGTGGCGACCAGCAGGCTCTGGAAGCCGTGCAGCGCCTGACACCGGCATTGGACGGATCCCAACGGGCCAAGGCCCGCGAGGCTGCGAATAATTTCACGGTCCAGCCGCTGGCTTGATTACGCCTTATTAGGGCTAGGGGTGGTCTGATCGGCTGCCCTTGGCTAAAGCCTTTGGGTGATCGCCTGCTGGCGATGCAAAGCTGTACCTTGTCCAACCGAAGGCGCGTTCCGTGGATATCTATCTGCCTATCGCCGAAGTTTCGGTGAACTGGCCGCTCCTGATGCTATTGGGGGCGACGGTGGGCTTTGTCTCGGGCCTTTTTGGCATTGGTGGTGGCTTCCTGATGGCCCCCATTCTGGTCTTCATGGGTATTCCGCCAACCGTGGCTGTGGCCAGTCAGGCCAGCCATGTTGTCGCGTCCTCAACGTCCGGCGTGATCCGTTATTCGATGATAAAGGGTGTCGATTACAAGATCGGCGGCATCATGGCGGTGGGTGGGGTTCTGGGCGCGCTCGTCGGGGTTGAGCTGTTCCGCTACCTGCGCCTTTTGGGTCAGGCCGATCTGGTCGTGGCCGTTTCCTACCTTCTGTTCCTCGGCTCCATCGGCTCGATGATGGTGTTCGAAAGCATGACCAAGATACTGCAGCGGGTGCGGGGCGAGACTCCGCCACGTAAAGAACGCCGACGTCCTATGTGGCTGTATGGCCTACCCTTCCGCATGCGTTTCCCGCGCTCGGGTCTGTATATCAGCGCCCTTCCTCCGTTCGGCCTAGGGGTGTTTGCCGGTATTTTGTCGGCGATTATGGGGGTGGGCGGTGGCTTTATCCTGGTTCCGGCCATGCTCTATGTGCTGCGCATGAAGGCCAGTGTTGTGGTCGGTACCAGCTTGTTCCAGATCATCATCACCACAGCGGTTACGACCATCCTTCAGGCAGGCCGTAACCAGACGGTAGATATTGTCTTGTCGATGATCCTGTTGCTGGGCGGCGTGATCGGTGCCCAGTATGGCGCACGTCTGTCGGGTCGTTTCCGCGCCGAGGAGATGCGTGCGGCTCTTGGGTTTATCGTGCTTCTGGTGGGTATCCAGATGGGGCTGGAACTGTTTGTGCGGCCCAGCGAATTGTTCCTGATGGCACCGGGTGTGGGCAACTGATGTTTCAGGACCTTCCACCCCCACCACCTGCCTATGAGGCACCGGCCCCCGAGCAGACGGTTGCGACGGCCAGCGAAGTGCGCGTGGCCGCCGCCCTGACCGATGCCCAGATCAAGGTAGATACAGGCTTTAGCGGGGCCTCCATCGTGCTGTATGGCGCGGTGTTTAATCCGACCGATGTGCCTGCCGATGTGGTGCTGGTGGTGCGAGGGCCAGATGCAACGGTGCGTCTGGTCAAAAAGACCCGCCATAATGGTGTCTGGCTGAATAGCCGCCCTGTCGTGTTCGAGGGCGCTCCCGGTTTTTATATGACCGCCTCGACGCGGCCTCTGCCGGATGTGGCTGATTTTGGCCAGATGCGTCGCTTGGGGGTCGGGGTCGATCACTTGCGGATCAATGCGCCCGAAGAGGCGACCACGGTGACGCGTTATGGCGTGCGCGATGTGGTCATCAGCCGTCTGGGCGAGGATTATCTGGACTGGCGACGGGCTGTGATCCGCCTGAAGGAAGATGCGGGGCTGTATAAAAACAATCCTGACGGGGTCAGTTTTGTCGATCGCGGCCTGTTCCGTGCCGAGGTGGACCTGCCCGCTACAGCTCCGACGGGGACCTATTTTGCCGAGGTCTGGCTGTTTCAGGAAGGCGCGCCGGTTTCTGTTTCCAACCTGACCCTGACCGTTGAAAAGGTGGGACTGGAGCGCAGTATCTATCAGTTTGCTCACCGTAATCCGTGGATGTACGGGATTTTGTGCGTCATTCTGGCTGCCGGTATCGGCTATGCCGCTTCGCGGATATTCCGCGATCGCTGAAGGCGATCGCTCTTTTTCGTTCGTTTGCGACGGGGTCGCTCACGGTTTGGCGCTATCGCTCGCGCCGCGGGCGCTTGCTGCTTGAGCGCATTTATGCGCGACTGTATCTCACGAGGGTTGGTGGTTTGAGCGTGTGTGGCTCAGTGCGTCCCCTAACAAAAAAGGACGGCTCATTGAGCCGTCCTTTTCGTTTTGCATCAGGCGGTTAAGCCTTAGGCAGCCTTGGAGAACTTGCCGTAGAAGGTCTCGCCCTTGGCAGCCATGTCACGCAGCAGTTGCGGCACTTCAAAGCGCGGACCATAGGTAGCGGCCAGACGATCAGCCGTTTCGACAAATTTGGCGACACCGATCTGGTCGATGAAGGTGATCGGACCGCCCGACCAAGGCGCGAAGCCCCAGCCGAGGATGGCACCCAGATCGCCTTCACGCGGATCGTCGATCACGCCCTCAGCCCAGCAGCGCGCCACTTCGACAGCCTGACGGTACAACAGACGGGTCTTGATCTCTTCGATGGTGTCAAAGGCTTCGGGGCTTTCGTTGAAGCCTTCGGTCTTGGTGACCGGTGCCAGTTCTGCCAGACCCGGCCAGATGACCTTGGGCTTCTGATCATAGTCATAGAAGCCCATGCCATTCTTGCGACCGAAGCGGCCACCTTCGACCATCTTGGCGACGATGTCCTCGCCAGCCGACGGGACGTAGGCGTCGCCAAGGTCAGCCTTGGTTTGCTTGGCGATCTTGTAGGACAGGTCCAGCGCGACGTCGTCGTGCATTTCCAGCGGGCCGCGCGGCATGCCGGTCATGCGGCCGACATTGTCGATGGCCACCGGCGAGAAGCCTTCTTCCAGTAACGCCATGCCTTCCATCAGATAGGTGGAGAAGCAACGCGAGGTGTAGAAGCCTCTGGAGTCATTGACGACGATCGGGGTCTTCTTGATCTTCAGGACATAGTCCAGAGCCTTGGCCAGAGCCTCGTCGCTGGTCTTTTCGGCCATGATGATCTCGACCAGCATCATCTTGTCGACAGGCGAGAAGAAGTGAATGCCGATGAAGTCTTCCGGACGAACCGAGGCTTCGGCAAGGCCCGTGATCGGCAGGGTCGAGGTGTTCGAACCGAAGATCGCACCCTTCTCGAGCTGAGCTTCGGCATTCTTGGTGACGGTGGCCTTGATTTCACGGTTTTCGAACACGGCCTCGATCACCAGATCCGAACCCTTGATCAGGTCATAGTCGGTGGTCGGGGTGATCAGGGCGAGGATGCCGTCAGCCTTCTCTTGGGTCATGTGACCACGCGAGACGCGCTTCTGGACCAGATCAACGGCGTATTGTTTGCCCTTGTCGGCGGCTTCCTGCGTTGTGTCGATAAGGATGGTCTCGATGCCGGCCATGGCTTGGACATAGGCGATGCCTGCGCCCATCATGCCTGCGCCGATAACGGTGACCTTCTTCGGGTCCGACTTCGGAATACCTGCGGGACGGACCGCACCCTTGTCCAGTTCCTGCTTGGACAGGAACAGCGAACGGATCATGGCCTGAGCCTGAGGCGTCATCAGGGTCTTGATGAAGTAGCGCGTCTCGATACGCAGCGCTGCATCCATCGGCACCTGCAGACCTTCATAGACGGCCTTCATCATGTTCAGAACGGCCGGATAATTGCCATAGGACTGCTTGCGCAGGATGGCATTGCCCATGATGAAGACTTGCGAACCTGCCGGATGGTAGGGGCCGCCGCCGGGGATTTTGAACTTGGCATCATCCCACGGTTGAACAGCCTTTCCGCCGTTCTTGATCCAGTTTTTCGCTGCTTCGACCGACTGGCCGATCTCGACGACGTCGTGGACCACGCCAGCCGACTTGGCATCGGCAGGGCGCCACGACTTACCTTCGGCGATCTGCATCAGAGCGGTTTGCACGCCGATCAGTCGGGTCAGGCGCTGTGTGCCGCCGCCACCCGGGAACAGGCCGACCTTGATTTCCGGCAGACCCAACTGAATCTTCGGATTGTTTTCAACGACGCGATAGTGGCAGGCGAGGGTGAATTCGAGGCCACCACCCAGTGCCAGACCGTTGATCGCGGCTGCCACCGGCTTGCCACAGGTTTCCAGAGCGCGGAACGCACCGTTCAGCGCCCAGCCGGCATCATAGGCGGCTTGCAGGTCACCTGCGCCCGACAGCATGCCCGACGCCATGTCGCCGAGGTCGGCACCGGCGCAGAAACCGGTGGTCTTGCCCGAGGTCAGGACCACGCCCTTGATGGCGTCATCTGACTGGATTTTCTCTACCAGAGCCGGGATTTCCTTGATTACCGCACCGGTCAGGGTGTTCATCGAGCGGTTCGGAACGTCGAAAGCTACAACGGCAATACCGTCGGCATCGATTTCGATCTTGAAGTTTTCCATCGTCATTCGCTCCTAGATCAGACGCGTTCGATCACGGTGGCGGTACCCATGCCGCCGCCGATGCACAGGGTGGCCAGAGCCGTCGATTTGTCCGAGCGTTCCAACTCGTCCAGCACAGTGCCGAGGATCATGGCACCGGTGGCACCCAGCGGGTGGCCCATGGCGATGGCGCCGCCGCAGACATTGATCTTGTCGTGCGGGATATCCAGCGCCTGCATGTAGCGTAGAACCACAGCCGCAAAGGCTTCGTTCAGTTCATAAAGGTCGATATCGGCCACCGACATGCCCAGCTTGGCCAGCAGCTTGCGGGTGACAGGCTCGGGGCCGGTCAGCATGATCGACGGTTCCGAACCGATCGAAGCACCACCAAGGATCTTGGCGCGCGGCTTGAGGCCCAGACGCTCGCCCATCTCTTTAGAACCGACCAGAACACCGGCAGCGCCATCCACGATACCCGAGGAGTTACCCGGCGTGTGGACATGGTTCACGCCCGCCACTTCGGGGTAGCGCTGGTTGATAACGGCGTCGAAACCCATGCCGCCCAGCATGGCGAAGGACGGGTTCAGGCCGCCGAGGGTCTGCATGGTGGTGTTTGGACGGATGGTTTCGTCATGGGCGAGGCGCGTCAGGCCCAACTGGTCCTTTACGGCGACAACCGATTTGGCAAAGCGCTTTTCTTCCCAAGAACGGGCCGCGCGTTTATGCGATTCCACCGAATAGGCATCCACGTCATCGCGGCTGATGCCGTATTTCGAAGCGATCATGTCGGCCGACACGCCCTGCGGCACGAAATAGGCAGGGAAGGCCGCCGAAGGGTCAATCGGCCATGCGCCGCCGTCCGAACCCATGGGTACACGGCTCATGGCCTCGACACCGCCACCAATAGCCATTTCGGCTTCGCCCGATTTTACCTTGGCTGCGGCCACGTTCACGGCTTCGAGGCCCGATGCGCAGAAACGGTTGAGTTGGAAACCGGCGGTACGCTGATCGTAACCGGCAGCCAGCACGGCGGTGCGGGCGATGTCGGCACCTTGCTCGCCGACCGGCGAGACGACGCCCAGAACCACATCGTCGATCAGGGCAGTGTCGATGTTGTTGCGGTCGCGCAGGGCTTGCAGAACTTGCGAGGCCAGGCTCAGAGCCGTGATCTCGTGAAGGCTGCCGTCTTTCTTGCCCTTGCCGCGGGGGGTCCGCACGGCGTCGTAGATATAGGCCTCGGCCATCTTGGTGCGTCTCTCTGTTGTTCGTGTTCCGCGGTCACGGGGTGACGTGCGGAAACCGTTATGGCTTGCGCATGTGACAGGTGTCGCATCTGGCACAGTGCAAACTTATCCCGCCTAGAAAGCCGACGTTTACGTCAACGTCAAGTAACAAGGCGCGTGAGTGCATAGGGCAAATACGTCATAATGACAATCATGTTATTATGACGTATTTCTGGAACCGGGAGTATCAGCCTGAGAATCGCGATTATCGCGACAGACGTACAAGTTTGCCGTCTTCTTCGTCCGTAATGACCCAAACGGCACCGTCTGCGCCTACGGCGACATCGCGAATACGCTCACCTAGGCCAACCAGCAGGCGCTCCTCGCCGACCACCTTGTCGTTCTCGATGACCAGACGCACCAGATGCTGGCCACCCAAGCCGCCGATCAGGGCATTGCCGTTCCATTCGGGGAACATGGTGCCGGTATAGAAGGTCATGCCGCCCGGTGCGATGACCGGATCCCAGTAATAGACGGGTTGGACGGTGCCTTCGACGGTTGTCACAGCATTCGGAATGGCCTCGCCATTATATTCGATGCCATAGGCCGCAATCGGCCAGCCATAGTTGTTGCCCGCCTTGATGAGGTTCAGTTCGTCACCGCCGCGCGTACCGTGTTCGATGGTCCATACCGCACCTGTGCCAGGCTGGATGGCAATGCCCTGCGGGTTGCGGTGCCCATAGGTGAAGTTCTGCGGCAGGGCACCGTCACGTCCGACAAACGGGTTGTCGGCGGGCACCGAGCCATCAGCATTGATGCGGATGACCTTGCCATGGTGGGTGCCTAGGTTCTGGGCGTCGGGGCGCTTGGGCTTGTCCGAACGCTCACCAATGGTGATGTAGAGTTTGCCGTCAGGACCAAAGGCCAGAGACGAGCCATAGTGTTTGTCGCCATCATAGGTCTGGGCCACCTGAAACACAGTTTGCAGGTTTTCCAACTTGGTGCCGTCGTCCGACAGGCGGGCGCGGCTGACGGCGGTGCCGTTGCCGCCTTCGCGCGGCTGGGCATAAGAGAAATAGATAAGGCGGTCCTGAGCGAAAGACGGGCTGAGGATCACATCCAGCAGGCCGCCCTGACCCTTGGCATCCACTTGCGGCAAGCCGGAGATCGGTGCGCTGATCTCGCCCTTTTCTGTGACAATGCGCAAACGGCCCGGTTTTTCGGTCACCAGCCAGCGGCCATCCGGCAGGGCGGCCAGACCCCACGGATGTTCAAGGCCCGATGCGATAACCGCATGGGTCATCTGGCCTTGGGTGGTCATGCCAGGGGCGCGGGTCTGGCCTTCGAGCGCTGGCTTCTGATCGGGATTGTTCGGCGGACGTGTCTCGACCGGATCGCCCGTGACAGGGGCGGTGGGAGCCTGTGGCGAGGCACCGCAGGCGGTTGTCAGGGTCAGTGCCGATGTGGCGCAAGCCATAAGAATGGAGCGGGTGACGGTGTTCATCGCTAAGCCTTGCTGAATAAAGATCGTTGTGATCCAGACTAGGTCACGCGTGCAATAATTCGACTGCTTTTTGTGTCGCGGGCCAGAAGTTTGAAAAATCCGAACTTAAGCCCTTGAACAGAAACAGATGCAGAGATATAGGCACCGCTCTCGCGCTGGCAGACACGTTTGCCTGCGCAGATCACCTCACGGTGAATCTGGCTCGCCAGATTGCGGTAGGTCGGTTGGGTAGCTCAGATGGTTAGAGCGGTGGATTCATAACCCACAGGTCGGCGGTTCGATCCCGCCTCCAACCACCACCTCGCATTATCAGCACACCAAAATTTTAGAGTGGTGCGACGCCTCAGTCGCGGTTGATGCGCGTCGGCGTCGTGATGCGGCAGGCATATTCCGTTTCGGGACGGCCGGTCATGGCTCCTGTGGGTTGCAGGATACCGCCACGGCTGGTGCAGTCCTGCTCCAGCTTTGCCATATCCTGACGATAGGTGTTTTGGCCACCCGTGCTTGCACAGGCAGCGGTGGTCAGGGCGATGGCACCCAACAGGCTCAGGGCTTTGAAGGTCATGGCGCGTATCCTTTTGCTGTGGCTCAGCTGCCGTATTAGTGCGGCAAATAGCCCAGATGTTCCATAAGGATCTTTGTACCCAGCACGATCAAAGCAACGCCGCCTACCAGTTCCACTATGCGCCCCAGTTTCGTACCGGCGAACTTGCCGATCAGCAGGCCCAGTGTGGCGAGAATAAAGGTTGTGGCGCCGATGGCAGCAGCGATGATCCAGATGTTCTCGCCCAGAAGGGCCAGACCGACTCCGATGGCACCTGCATCAATGGATGTACCAATGGCAGTAGCCACCAGGGCCAGCTTGCCTGCACGGCCTGCGGCCATGGGGGCAGGGGCTTGCTCTTCGGTGGCATCCTCGTCGCGCTTGAACGCTTCCCAGATCATCTTGGCCCCGACCGCGCCCAGCAGGCCAAAAGCGATCCAGTGGTCGATGGCCTCGACCAGACCGGCGGCAATAATGCCAAGGCCAAAACCGATCAGCGGAGTCAGGGCTTCGATAATGCCGAATACCAGTCCCGAGCGTATGGCCTGTACGAAATCAGGGCGTTGCTGGGCTCCGCGACCGATGGCGGCAGCAAACGCATCGGCAGACATGCTGAGCGACAAAATCAGAATAGCAAAAGGTGACATATACAATTCAGGGCCGGACGCGTGACAGCACACCATGGGCGCAGGCCGGCGCGGCCCCCACGGACGTGCTGGTCTCGCTAGGCGGATAAATCCGCTGATCGCGCCATGCCTTGCGGCAAGTGTGTTGACACGAACCCGACTGAGAGACGTCGGCAGCTACTCCCCAACGAGGCTGCCTCTAGCGGCCTTTGACGGAGGGATCAAGCGCCGCTCCGAAGGTCGGAAGACGGCGCAGAGATGGCGAAGGCGACAAGAGATCCTATCTGTGCTACACTTCCGCACTTATCCCCCTTTCGGTCACAGGATTTGCCCGCCGTGAGTATCACGCTGGACCTTACGCGTTCCACGCCTGCCCCCAAGGCTCCCGTCAACCTTTCGGGTCTGACACGCGAGGGCCTGCGTCAGGCCTTGATCGATGCCGGAATCTGCCCGCCTGAAAAAGCCAAGATGCGCGCAACCCAGGCGTGGCGCTGGATTCACCACTATGGCGTGACCGATTTCGCCCAGATGAGCGACATTGCCAAGGACACGCGTCTGGCCATGGCCGAGGCTTTTACACTGGCTCGTCCCGAGGTGATCGAGCGTCTGGTGTCCAAGGACGGCACGCGCAAATGGCTGATCCGCATGGGGCCGGGCATCGAGGTCGAGACCGTCTATATTCCCGATGTTGGTCGCGCTGGTGCACTGTGTGTTTCCTCACAGGTCGGATGCACGCTTAACTGTTCGTTCTGCCATACCGGCACGCAAAAGCTGGTGCGTAACCTGACGGCGGCGGAAATTGTGGCTCAGGTTCAGGTGGCCCGTGACGATCTTGATGAATGGCCCTCGCCCAAGGAAGACCGCCGCCTGTCGAACATCGTGTTCATGGGTATGGGTGAGCCGCTCTATAACCTCGACAATGTTTCGGATGCCATCGACATCATCTCCGATGGCGAAGGCATTGCGATTTCGCGTCGTCGCATAACGGTTTCGACCTCGGGCGTGGTTCCGAAAATTCCTGAACTGGGCGAGCGCACCGGCACCATGCTGGCCATTAGCCTGCACGCCACCAATGACCCGCTGCGCGATGTTCTGGTGCCGCTGAACAAGAAATACCCGCTGGTGCAGCTGATGGATGCCATCCGCGCCTATCCTGGATTGGGCAATTCCAAACGCGTGACCTTCGAGTATGTGATGCTGAAAGGCGTCAATGATAGCGCCGAAGAGGCCCGCGCTCTGGTCAAGCTCATTTCGGGTATTCCGGCCAAGATCAACCTGATCCCGTTCAACCCGTGGCCGGGCACCGACTATGTCTGCTCGGACTGGAAGGCGATCGAGACCTTTGCCGCCATCCTGAACCGCGCCGGTTATGCCTCGCCGATCCGCACCCCGCGCGGCCGCGATATCCTTGCTGCTTGTGGCCAGCTCAAGTCCGAAAGCGAAAAGAAACGCGCTTCGGAACTGCGCAAGGAACAGCAGGAAGCGAACGAAGCCGACGCCGCCTAAGGCTGTATTTCGATGGCGGTTTTACCGCCTCGGCAACCTTGGGTTTCACGATTTGATCCGAGTGTGGCTGTGCGGTCCTTGCGGAAGCGGGGGGCTTTCGGGCAAGGCATGGGTTGGTCCCGTCGTGGGTGTCTGAAAGGCTGTTGGCGTTTCTATGGAAACCTCGAACCTGAACGGTGTGTTGTCGAGTCCGGAAGTCCAGGCGTTTGCCAATGGCTTTCCGGTGATGATGCTGCATCTGGTGGTCACGTTCGGACTGCTGGCTGCGGCGGCGACGGTCTATGCCTTTTTGACCCCGTGGCGCGAGGTGCGCCTGATCCGTCAGGGCAATACGGCGGCGGCGACAGGTTTTGCGGCCGTTCTGTTAAGCTTGGCCATTCCGCTGGCGGTGTCGCTGGCAGTGTCGACGTCCTTGCGCGATATTGTGATCTGGGGTGTGGCCACTGTGGTCTTGCAACTGCTGGTATTCCGCGTTGTGGACCTTTTGCTGAGCGGCCTGCCGCAGCGTATCGAGCGTGGCGAGGTGTCGGCGGCGGTGGTGCTGGCCGGTGCCAAGATTGCCACTTCTCTGATTATTGCCGCTTCGCTGACGGGCTAAGCCATGCGTTGGCCCCTTCCGGATTGGCTGATCTATTGTGCGGTCATCGGGGTGCTTCTGGTGGCCTCTCTGAACCGTGGCGAGCGGGCCGATGCGCCTGCTGTGGGACCAGCGGAAATGGATTCCGGCGAGTTGTTGGGTCCGATCACACCTTTTGACCCCAATGTGGTTGTCGATGCTGCCGATGCCGATGTGCGTCCACAGATGGGAACGGCCTTTTCGATTGCCGATGACGGACGCTGGATCACGGCGCGACACGTTGTCGAAGGCTGCCGCCAGCCTGCGCTGATTATCGACAAGAAACGCGCCCTTGCCGCCGATGTCCGTCTGGCGGCCAAGACAGATGTGGCTTTGCTTTTGACCGATGGGGGGCCGCCCGCCCTGCCTCTGGCCGGAGACGAGCCGCTTTATAAGGGCCAGCGCGCTTTTCATCCGGGCTATCCGCAGGGCAAGCCGGGCGAGGTGGCCAGTCGTCTGATCGGGCGCGAAACCCTGCGCGTCCGCGGCCGCAATAACAGCTATGATGAACCCGTTCTGGCTTGGGCCGAGGCGGGCCGCACACGCGGCCTGTCGGGCACGCTGTCGGGCCTGTCGGGCGCACCGGTACTGGATCGTAAGGGTCGGGTTCTAGGGGTGACGATTGCTGAGTCTCCGCGTCGCGGCCGCATCTATACGACGGCACCGGGGGCTTTTGTGGCAGCGGTCGGCCCGGAGCGCGGGCGCGACGAGGATGTGCTGGGCCAGACGGTGACGACCCGCAATTACGGGGCCGTCGCCGACCAGTTGAGGCGCGACCTGCGCGTGGCACAGGTCGTCTGCCTCGCGGTTTGAACCTAGCGCAGTGTGGCGCTGTCCAGATTCAGGTCCGTGGCGTCGATAATCTCGACATTCGGATATTTGGCCTTCAGGTCGTCGATGAACATCGACGCATCACCCACCACCACAACATTGGCACGGGCGGTCGGCAACTTGTCGGCAAAGGCGGCCTGAATTTCTTCGGGCGTTACGGCCTTAACGCGATCCGCATAGACGGCCAGCTCGCTGAGCGGCAGGTCATAGGCGGCCAGTTCAGCCACCAGCGAACCCAGACCCGATACACTTTCGATAGAACGGCCAAAGCCGCCAATCATGATGGCGCGGCGCGGCCCCAGTTCGGCTTCGCTGGCCGGGGACTGGCTCATCTTGCCCACCTCTTCCAGCAGCAATTCGACCACCTCGTCGGCGGACTCGTTCTTGGTCTGTGTCGATGCTGTGAACAGGCCCGCCTGTGCCATGGCACCGACACCCGAGCGTGCCCCATATGACAGACCGCGCTTGACGCGGATTTCATTATTCAGGCGCGACGAATAGCTGCCGCCCAGCAGGGTATTGCCCAGAGCCAGCGGGAAATAGCTGTCATCGGTGCGGGCAATACTGCGCGACGAAATCGACACCGCCGCCTGACCGGCACCCGGCAGATTCACCACGACCACACGCGGTGCAGGCTGGCTGTTGGGGATGTTGGGAGCGGCAGCCGAGGGCGGGGTGGTTGCGCGCCAGTCACCAAAGGCTTTCTGGGCCAGTGCGCGGGCCTGTTCGGCGGTGATGTCGCCCGAGAAGGTTAGAATGGCCTGATCGGGGCGGATGTAGCGGGTATGATAGGCCGCCAGATCATCGGTGGTCATTGCAGTGACGGTGCGCTCGGTTGTCAGGTTGCCATAGGCGCTGTCACCGAAATTGAGACGTGTTGTCGCCATCGAGGCCAGCGAGCCGGGCTGGCTGAGGGCTACCTTCAGGCTGTCGAGGGTCTGGGTGCGCTGGCGCTCCAGTTCCTCGGCCGAGAAGGCCGGCTGGCGCACAATCTCGCTCAGCAGGTCCATGGTTTGACCAAATACATTGGCCGGACTGCTGGCATAAACGTTGAACTGGTCGCGGCCTACTCCGGCACCGATATTGGCCCCCAACTGCTCGATCTGGGTGGCGATTTCGGGAGCGCCCAGACGCTGGGTGCCTTGTGTCAGCATGTTGGCGGTCATAGAGGCCACGCCCGACTTGCCCTGCGGGTCATAGGCCGAACCGGCCTTGAAGGTCAGGCGAGCCGAAACCAGTGGAAGCTGGTTGTTTCGGGCCACCAGCACACGCAGACCGTTGTCGAGATTGAAATCGGTAATAGCGGGGGTGGCGGGGCTGACCTCCGCACCGGGTTGCGGGATCGGTGTGCGCTGGCCTTCCGGCTTGGTCACCGACGGCGTGCCCATAGGGGCAAGGTCGGCCACCTTGACCGGCCCTGCCATATTGACGGTCTGGGCCGTAGTCGGGTTGGTATCGGTCGAGGCCAGATAACGCATGGTGATCTGGCTTTGCGGGGTCAGATACTGGCGCGCCACACGTTGGACGTCGGCGGCGGTGACCTTCTGGATTTCAGCCACTTCATTGTCGGCGGTCGCGGCATCTCCGGTCTTGATCAGGGCCCAGCCCAGCACATCGGCGCGGCCTTGGGCACCTTCGCGTTCCGACAGGGCACTGGCGATCAGTTCGTTCTTGGCTTCGATCAGCTCAGCCGCCGTGACGGGCTCGTCGCGCAGGCGGGCGATTTCGCGCTCCAGCAGGGCCTTGCCCTCGTCCAGCGAATGACCCGGCGACATCATGGCATAGGCGCTTAGCGTTCCGGCTTCCTTCATGAAGTCGGGGCTGGACGAGGCGCTGTTGGCAGCTTGTGCGTCATAGACGAGGGCGCGGTGCAGTCGGCTGCTTTCACCCGTGGACAGGATGCCGTCCAGAACCGACAGGGCCGCCACGTCCGGATGGCTGGCCGGAACCGTGTGCCAACCGATCATCACCGTCTCCAGCGGCACGTTCGGGGCATAGAATGTGTGGTCTTCGGGCGTGGTGGCCTTGGGTTCGGTGACGGTACGCACCGGAATGGCGGTGTTCGGGTTTTTCAGGGGTGCGAAATACTGGTCCACCCAGCGGTTCAGTTGCGCTTCGTCAAAATTACCATCCACGATCAGGAAGGCATTGTCTGGACGATAATAGGTGCGGTGGAAACGCAGCACGTCTTCCAGCGAAGCCGATTCCAGTTCTTCGATGGAGCCGATCACGCCGCGGCGGTACGGGTGCTCCTTGAAGAATGTGGCTGGCGAGAACAGGTAAAACAGACGGCCATAGGGGTTGGACAGCACGCTTTGGCGGTATTCTTCCTTCACCACGTCGCGCTCGGAGGCAAAGTTCGCCTCATCCACCACCAGCGTGCCCATACGGTCGGCTTCGGCAAATAGGATGCGCTCCAGATGATTGGCGGGCACCATCTCGTGATAGGCGGTCACATCCTCGGCGGTAAAGGCGTTGTTATAGCCGCCGACATCCTCGGTCAGGCGGTCGAACGTCTCATTGGGAACGTTCTCGGTGGCCTTGAACATCAGGTGTTCGAACAGGTGTGCAAATCCCGAACGGCCCGAGGGGTCATCCTTGCCGCCGACGCGATACCAGACCTGAACCGCCACATTGGCCGAGGTCGGATCGTTGCGGGTATAGACCTCCATCCCATTGTCCAGCACACGGCGCTGATAGCCCAGCGGTGGCACTTCAACACTCGAAGGGGCCTGTGCAACATCCGTAGCAGGGGCAGGTGCAGCAAGAGCCGGGGCGGCGGTGACAAGCGCAAGCGCCGATACAGCGGTGCAGAACAGGTGGCGGGTCTTCATGGACCTCTCCGGTGCGTCAAAGGGATTGAATCCACATAACGCCCCCCAAGCCTGTGCTGCACCTTACTGTGTTGTAATGTTTTCGCGCAAAGGCTGTGCGGATCAGTCGTTGAACACGCGCACGACGATATTGCCGTCCGTGTCCAGCCAGGCGCGTTTCATGCCCTGACTGTTATAGGGATCGGCAATCGCGCCATGGCGGTCCAGCGCGATCAGGCCGCCATCACCGCCCATGTCGCCGATACGGGCAATGGTGGCTGTGGCGGCATCTTCCAGCGACTGCCCCGCGCCCACGCCGATGGCGGTGCGGACGGCAGCAGCGGCGCGGATGAAGTATTCGCCCTGTCCGGTGCAGGACACCGCCGCATTCTCGTCTGCCCATGTGCCCGCAGCCGGAATGGGGGTGTCGCCCACACGGCCCGGCATCTTGCCGAACACACCCGCCGTCGAGGTGGCGGCGGCCAGTCGGCCATGGATATCGAGCACACAGACACCGACCGTGCCGTGGCTTAGCGTGCCGGGGGGATGATTGTCCTCACCCTTGCCTGCGCGGGTGAACCACTGGTCCGGTTCGGTCACAGGCTCCAGCGCCTGTGCGGCGGCAAAGCGGGCCGCACCGTTTCCGGCCAGCATAACGTGCGGGGTCTTGTCCATTACCGCACGGGCGGCGATGATAGGGTTTTTATAACCTTGCAGAGCGGCAACCGCACCGGCCTTGCCGGTTTCGCCGTCCATGATGCTGGCATCCAGTTCGTAGTCACCGTCCAGATTGGGCGAGGCCCCGCGACCAGCAACATAAAGGCCGCTGTCTTCCAGCATCACTACGGCTTCGACGGCGACATCAAGGGCGCTGGCACCGGCGTTCAGACGGGCCTTCATGGCCTCGACGACCTCGCGCATATGCACGACCTCAAGATCGTAGTTGCGCTCGCGGCGAGCGCCTGCTCCGCCGTGGAGAATAAGTGCCGGACGACCCATGGAATGCTCCTGAAACAACGGTATCCCTCTAGGCAGCGGCCTATGAGGTGCTTTAGCGTCGCAATTGTGTCGGTGGTTTACCGACAGGGGATGTCGGAGAGAAGTATCAATGCGCGCTGTTTTGTCCAAGGTGGCCGGTGGCCCCGAAAGCCTCGTTGTCGAAGAGGTGATGGACCCCACGCCCGCCAAGGGTCAGGTGGTGATCGAGGTCAAGGCCATCGGGATCAACTATCCCGACGCCCTGATTATCGAGGACAAATACCAGTTCAAGCCCGAGCGCCCCTTCTCTCCGGGGGCCGAGGTGGCCGGTATCGTCGATGCGGTGGGCGAGGGCGTCAAAGGTGTACGTCGTGGCGACCGCGTGATTGCGGTGCCGGGCTGGGGTGGTCTTGTGGAACGTATCGCTGTGCCTGCCGACAGCCTGATCCCCATTCCGGATGGCATGGATTTCGACATGGCAGCGGCCTTTGTCATGACCTATGGCACCTCATATTACGCGCTCAAGGACCGTGCGAAGCTGCAACCGGACGAGACATTGCTGGTGTTGGGCGCTGCGGGCGGTGTGGGGGCGGCTGCGGTCGAGCTGGGCAAGGCCATGGGCGCGCGCGTGGTGGCGGCGGCCTCGACCAATGACAAGGTCGAGTTTGCGCTGGAACTGGGTGCCGATAACGGCCTGATCTATCCGACCGGCCCGATGGACAAGGCGGCTCAGAAAGAGCTGGCCGGAGAGTTCAAGCTGGCGACCGGTCGTGACGGTGCCGATGTGGTCTATGACGCGGTCGGCGGTGACTATGCCGAACCGGCGCTGCGGGCCATGGACTGGAACGGACGTTATCTGGTGGTGGGTTTCCCCGCCGGTATTCCGTCCCTGCCGCTGAACCTGACCTTGCTGAAATCGGTGTCGGTGGTCGGGGTGTTCTGGGGCGCGGCAATTGCCCGTGATCCGGCGAGCCATGCGGCCAATATGGCGGAGCTGATGGACCTGTATAAGGCGGGCAAGATCAAGCCGCGCATCAGCCAGACCTTCCCTCTGGAAAAAGCCGTCGACGCCATCAAGGCGCTGGGAGCGCGTCAGGCCTTGGGCAAGATCGTGGTGGTAACCGAGGACTGATCAGGTCTTGCGGGACGAAGCATTTTCTTCGGGGGCTTCGTCCCGCAAACGAGCCAGCATGGCCTTGGCGCTCATACGGTGGCGATCCTTGATGTGTGCACCGAGTGTAGCCAGCACGGCGGCCAGCACCGCCGCATCGTCGCTGAAGCCGACCACTGTGAAAATGTCCGGAATGGCATCGGCGGGCATCACGAAATAGGCGAGTGCGCCCAGCAACAAGGCCTTGGCCCGAAACGGGGTTTCAGGGTCTTGAGTGGCATACCATGCAGATAGCACCTGATCCGCAAACGGGATTTTCGAGGCCACCTTTCGCATCTTGGGCCAAAAGTCCCGTTTCACACGCATCTCATTCGTTTTATGAACCACAGGCACGAGCGCCTTGTGCGGATCGATGGCATCATGTGGTGACGCCGGTTTGGTTTTGACGGTCATGGCCGTTTAATCCCTGTCCTCAGCACTGGGTTCACTTTTTTATATAGGAACAGTTTCGATGAAACTCGATGGTTCGATTGCAGCAGTCGTTACGGGTGGTGCCTCGGGTCTGGGCGAAGGCACAGCCCGCGCTCTGGCTGCCAAGGGCGTCAAGGTCGCCATCTTCGATTTGAACGAAGAAAAGGGCGAAGCCGTTGCAGCCGAAATCGGCGGCGTGTTCTGCAAGGTGGATGTGACCTCGGACGAGAGCGTTACCGCCGGTTTTGCCAAGGCTCGCGCCGCCCACGGGCAAGAACGCCTGACCGTCAACTGCGCCGGTATCGCCACCGGCCAGAAGACCGTGTCGCGCAAGAAGGACACCGGCGAGATCCGCGCTCATGACATGGCCCAGTTCGAGCGCACCGTAACGATCAACCTGTTCGGTACCTTCCGCGTTCTGTCGCAGTCGGCAGCGGGCATGGTGACACTGGACCCGATGGAAGACGGCGAGCGCGGTGCCATCATCAATACCGCATCGGTTGCCGCTCAGGACGGCCAGATCGGTCAGGCCGCCTATTCGGCTTCCAAGGGCGGTGTCTATGCCATGACCCTGCCGGTGGCCCGCGACCTGATGAATGACGGCGTTCGCGTCAACACCATCCTGCCGGGCATCATGTGGACCCCGATGATGGCCGGTATGGACCAGAAGGTTCAGGACGCGCTGGCCGCTATGATCCCGTTCCCCAAACGTCTTGGTACACCCAAGGACTATGCCAACCTCGCCCTGCATCTGGCCGAGAATGTCTATATCAACGGCGAGTGCATTCGTCTGGACGGTGCGATCCGCCTCGCACCCCGTTAATGGCTTCGGCTGATCGCTAAAGAAAATTTCGCGATTTCAAAAAAACTGTTGCGGAGAGCAGAGGGGGCGGTTAAACGCCTCCTCCTCGACGCGGACGGCAATAGTCGTCCTGACGGATGCGGGCGTAGCTCAGGGGTAGAGCATCACCTTGCCAAGGTGAGGGTCGGGCGTTCGAATCGCCTCGCCCGCTCCAGTCGGGAAAACGATCAAAAGGCTCGCCACACCGGCGGGCCTTTTCGTTTTTGGCGATTGATGGGGACCCAACCGAAAAATTTTCAAAAACTGTATGATTTCAGCTTTTTGGATGTTGCCTTACGCGGCATGTTTGGCTATTTACCGCCTCCTCGACGTCGGGCAGCACTGTTGCCCATCGGATGCGGGCGTAGCTCAGGGGTAGAGCATCACCTTGCCAAGGTGAGGGTCGGGCGTTCGAATCGCCTCGCCCGCTCCAGTCGGGATTACCCACGAAACAGGGCCTGATCTTACGATCAGGCCCTGTTCGCGTTTCAGAACGGGTTTGGGTCGCTTTAACCGTTACATGCCGGTTTCTCGTCTTTGCTCCGTATTGGGAGCAAATGTCGCGGACGTGTTTCAAGAACGACGATTCTGTTTCGTCAAATCCTCATATGCCCGTTGCAGCCGGCAATTAGTCAGCCCCCTGAACACCGGAGCGCCATACGGGCTCCGCTAGGGGATGCTGCACAAATGAAACTGAAACTGCTCGTGGGCGCGGCTGTAACGCCGCTGGTCTTGGGTATGGCTGTGTTGCCGCGGGCCGCACAGGCCGACAGCCTCGTGGCGACTGCTGCGGCTGTTCCCGCTGGCGAGGGCGTCTATGGTCGTGTGACCGACGCCAATGGCGCGCCGCTTCCCGGTGTGGAAGTCACCGCGCAAGGCCGCCGCGCGGTCACCAATACACAGGGCGAGTTCCACATGACCGGCGTATCCGGTCAGGTGGTTCTGCAGGCCCGTTATATCGGCCTTCCGACAGCGACCCGTTCGGTAAGCGTCCAGTCCGGCCAGA
Organism: Brevundimonas sp. BH3; assembly: GCF_045345115.1. Classification (GTDB taxonomy): domain Bacteria; phylum Pseudomonadota; class Alphaproteobacteria; order Caulobacterales; family Caulobacteraceae; genus Brevundimonas. The sequence continues at coordinate 2,956,736 of NZ_CP150796.1, read as the reverse complement.
TGACTTCGGTCGTACTGACCTTAGGGGCTTCGGAAGCGACCTCGGTGGCCGATGTGGTGGTCAATGGCGTGATTACCGAAGGTGTGGCCCGCTCACTGAACCAGCAGCGCAATGCCGACGGCACGATCAACGTCCTGTCGGCGGATGCCATTGGCCGCTATCCCGATCCTAACGTCGCCGAATCCCTGCAACGCGTGGCCGGTATCGCCATCCAACGCGATCAGGGCGAAGGTCGTTATATCAATGTCCGTGGTGCGCCCTCGGCCTTTACGGCGGTGTCGGTGGATGGTGTGGCCGTGCCGTCGGTAGACCCCGGCACGCGCGCGGTTGACCTTGATACCCTGCCTTCGGACATCGTCTCGAACGTCGAAGTCTCCAAGACGCTGTTGCCGTCGCAGGACGCGGACTCGATTGCCGGTGCCGTCAATATCAAGACCCGCTCGCCGTTCGACAGCCGTCGCCGCAGCCTCAGCGGCTATGGGGGTGTCAGCTATAATGACTATGGCGGCGAGGACATCCGTGGCGGCCTGACCGCTTCCAACGTGTTTGGTGCGAACGAGCAGTTCGGCGCGTTGCTGTCCTATTCCTATTCCCAAACCAATCGCCGCCCCGACAATGTCGAAAGCGGCTGGACCAAGATGGAAACGCCAGAAGGTAATGAAATCTTCGCCCTCGAGGAAAGCCTGTTCAAGGACTATGAGACCGAGCGCACCCGTCAGGCGCTGACCGGCGGTCTGGAGTTCCGTCCCAATGATGCAACCCGTCTGTGGGCGCGCGGTTCGTTCGCCAAGTTCGAGGACGACGAATACCGCAACCAGCTTTTGCTGACCTATGACGAAGGCGACATGGTTGCCGGCTCCAACAGCCGCAAAGCCACCTTTGACAATGTGACGGTCGAGCGCCAGTTGCGCCACCGCACGCAGGTCAACGAGATCACCACGCTGACCGCCGGTGGCGAGCATATCTTTGGTAATGGCGCTGTGCTGGACGGCAGCCTGTCATGGGCCTCGACCGAGCAGTCCTATCCGAACCGCAACGAGCTTCTGTTCCGCTCCAAGCTGACCCCTTCGGTGACCTATGACTTCACGGGCGACCATTACGAGCCGACCTATTCGATCTTCTCGACGCAAGAGCATATGAACGCCAGCCAGTACGGCTATCGCGAGACGGCGTACCGCTCCAACACGACCGAGCAGGAAGAAGTCTCGGCCCAGATGAACCTGGAACTGCCGTCGCGCTTTGGCGATCAGGAAGTGACGTGGAAGTTCGGCGGCAAGTTCCGCACCCGCGATGTGACCGCCGACGAAGAGCGTTTCCGTACCCGCCGCGCCGGTGACGGCCCGTCGCAATCCTATGCCGACCTGCTGGGTGATACGGAATCGCGCAACTACGACTATCTGCTGGGCCACAAGTTCAACAACGGTCTGGTCGACGCGTATTTCGACAGCGCCCGCGATCTGGCCGACCGCCGCATGCCGGACTCGGTCGTCTCCGATTATGAAGCACAGGAAGACATTCTGGCCGCCTATGGTCAGGCCCGCTTTGATCGCGGTGCCACCAGCGTCACCGTGGGTCTGCGCGTCGAGAACACCAAGTTCGAAGGCTCGGCCCCCAGCTTCGTCGTGGATGCCAATGGCGACGAAATTTATTCGGTCGCCAGAGTAGATCGTGACGACACCGAGTTCTTCCCGAACCTGACCGTGCGCCACAGCTTCTCGGAAAACCTGATCGGTCGTTTCGCCCTGACCCGCTCGATCAACCGTCCCGAGTTCAACCAGATCGTGCCGCGTCGCGTCGAGGAAACCGATGGTTCGGACATCAGCTATGAAATCGGTAATCCGGACCTGAAGCCGACCTTGTCGAACAATCTGGACTTCGGTCTGGAATATTATTTCGACGGTCTGGGCGTTCTGTCGGCCAATGCCTTCTACAAGGACCTGTCGGATTATCGTTACACCCTCGTCTATGGTGACAAGGTGACGATTGACGGCGTGGTGTACGATGCCGAGTTTGCCACCCCGATCAATGCGCCGGAAGGGCACCTGATGGGGATCGAGCTGAACTGGCAGCAGAAGTTCAGCTTCCTGCCGGGCTGGGCGTCCAACTTCGGTGTGTTTGCCAACTACACCTATACGGATGCCGAGATCAAAACGGCGCAAGCCTACGGCGGTCGTGACACCTTCCAACTGCCGGGCCAGTCGGAAAACAACTACAACCTCGCCTTCTTCTACGAGAATGCCGGTCTGTCGGCGCGCCTCAGCTACACCAAGCGCAGCGATTATCTGGAAGAGATCAATGCCGATGATGCGGACTTCGACCTGCTGGTCGAGGGCCGTGAGCAGCTGGACTTCACCGCCAGCTATGACTTCGGCAACGGTATCGAAGTGTTTGGTGAGGCCAAGAACCTGACGGACTCGGCGGGCGTCAAATATTACGGCACCCGCGAGCGGACCTACGAGTACGAGAAGTTCGGCTTCAACGTCTTTATGGGCGTGCGCTTCAAATACTGATCGCCCCGATCAGGCAAAATGAGAGGCCGGACTGCAAAGTCCGGCCTTTTTTGCCACCCTAGGGCCACACCATCGCTTTGCATTGGTCGAAACCTGCGCCCATATAAGCGCTAGCGGTTGACCCTGTGACTGGGTCTGCCTAAGCCCCCAATCAACGCGCCCGTATGTGTGTAGGCGCATCTCATGCTCAGAGGATCCCATGGCCGAAGCAGCCTACGACGTCGTCATCATCGGTGCAGGTCCCGGTGGCTATAACGCTGCCATCCGTGCGGGCCAGCTGGGCCTCAAGGCCGCGATCGTCGAAAAGGGCCCGACCTTGGGCGGTACCTGCCTGAACGTGGGCTGCATGCCGACCAAGGCTCTGCTGCACTCGTCGGAACTGTTCGAACAGGCCAACAACGAGTTCGCGCACATCGGTATCGAAGTGAAGCCGAAGCTGAACCTTGGCCAAATGCACAAGTCTAAGGATGACAGCGTCGAGGCCCTGACCAAGGGCATCGAGTTCCTGATGAAGAAGAACAAGGTCACGGTCGTTCACGGCTATGGCAAGATCGCTGGCACCGGCAAGGTTGAAGTCGAAGCTGCCGACGGCACCAAGACCGTTCTGGAAACCAAGAACATCCTGATCGCTACCGGCTCCGAGCCGACCCCGCTGCCGGGCGTCGCCTTCGAAGAGGGCAAGATCATCGACTCGTCGGGTGCTCTGTTCCTGCCGAAGGTTCCCAAGCACATGGTCGTTATCGGTGCGGGCGTGATCGGTCTGGAGCTGGGCTCAGTCTGGCGTCGTCTGGGTGCCGAAGTCACCGTCGTGGAATATCTCGACAAGGTTGGCGCAGGCATGGATGCCGAGGTTGCCACCGCCTTCCAGCGCGGCCTGACCAAGCAGGGCCTGAAGTTCAAGATGTCGACCAAGGTGACCGGTGCCAAGACCTCCAAGGACGGCGTCGAGCTGACCGTGGAACCGGCAGCTGGCGGTGCGGCTGAAACCATCAAGGGTGATGTGGTTCTGGTGGCTATCGGCCGCCGTCCGTTCACTCATGGTCTGGGTCTCGAAACCGTCGGCGTTACGCCGGACGCACGCGGCTTCATCGCCAATGACCACTTCAAGGTTGCCGATGGCGTCTGGGTTATCGGTGACGTGACTCACGGCCCGATGCTGGCCCACAAGGCTGAAGAAGACGCCGTTGCTGCCATCGAACTGATGGTCGGCAAGGCTGGCCACGTGGACTACGCACTGGTTCCGTCGGTCATCTACACCTCGCCGGAAGTGGCATGGGTCGGCAAGACCGAAGAAGCCCTGAAGGCCGAAGGCGTGAACTACAAGAAGGGCAAGTTCCCGTTCGCTGCCAACAGCCGCGCCAAGATCAACCACGAGACCGAAGGCTTCGTGAAGGTTCTGGCCGACGCTACGACCGACAAGGTTCTGGGCGTTCACATCTTTGGCCCGCAAGCTGGCGAGCTGATCGGTGAAGCCTGCATGACCATGGCGTTTGGTGGTGCATCCGAAGACATCGCCCGCACCTGCCACCCGCACCCGACCCGCTCGGAAGCCGTCCGCCAAGCCGCCATGGGCGTCGAAGGCTGGACGATGCAGGCCTAATTGAAGTGGGGCTACTGCGCTGAGCGCTAGTTGAGCCCCATTTCGAATGCTTCTACCGTCCTACGGGCGAGTTGAGGGGCGCTTAAGAATTGAGAACGGCGCGCTCCATCAGGGGCGCGCCGTTTTCTATGCGGTATCCTTCTGGGACGCTCGTTTACGCCGCCTTGGCGACGATGGTGCGGTTGCGGCCCGCGTTTTTAGCGTCGTAAAGCGCCTTGTCGGCGGTCTCGATCAGTTCGTTATAATCGGGATGGTCCTGGAAGGTGGCGATCCCTAGAGAGGCGGTTACGCCTACCGAACCGCCAGCGGGCAGGCGGATTTCGCGGGCGGCCAGTTGTTCGCGGATACGTTCGGCCACCACATGGGCTTCTTCGGCCGAGGTTTCGACCAGCACAATCAGGAATTCTTCCCCGCCATAACGGAAGACAAAGTCGCTGAGACGCACATTGTCCGAAATGATCTCGGCCACCTGTTTCAGGACAGCATCACCCGTCGAATGGCCCCACTGGTCATTGATCGACTTGAAGTGGTCCACATCCAGCATCATCAGGCTCAACTGAGTGCCACTATTGGTCGCCAGAGAAATCTCGCGGCTGAGTATAGTCGGCAGGAAGCGGCGGTTGAGCGCCCGCGTCAGGGGATCGCGACCATTTTCCAGTCCTGCAACGCTCTGGAACAGATCGTTGAGCAGGAATTTGATCTCTTGAACGCTATTCTTCAATTCCCCGAGCGGAATCGTCAGGTCGCTCTTGGCTTCGTGCCCTTCTGTCAGACGCGACAGGATGCTGCCATCAACACGGGCAATGATATCTTCGATGGCCGAAAGACTGGGTGAACCATCAAAAATCAGACCCGCACGGTGGGTCAGCCAAAGCCCGAAGGGCGAACTGCTCAGCGGCGTCGGCTGCAACACGCAGCCGTCAAACATCTGGAAAAGTACATTTTGCAGCCATTCGAACAAGGCGGCGATCTGGCCGTCGCGTTCGTGGGCAATATCCTGACCCAGCGCAAACAGGCGGTAGGATTCGTCCACCTGTGCGCGGCGCATCGAACCTTGCATATAGGCTTCGCTCATAATGGCGATGGCCTGATCGATCAGGGCGTCGGTTTGGATGATGGCCCTTGCCGCATCGGCGCGGTTGAGGTCACTCTCCAGTACCAGCTCGCTCATGCGGCTCTTCAGAACCGAGGCTCCATGCATGACCAGACGCAACGGCACCTTGATACGGGCATGGACCTCGCCAATCTTGCGTTGGTGTTCTTCGAAAATAGCCTTCTGCTCGCCTTCCTGACGGAAGATGTCTTGCACCCATTTCATCAGTGACGCTTTTAGGCGCTCTTCGACCAAGCTGGAGCTCAGGAAGGTTTGTGCCTCTTCGTCGGTCAGCAGGGTGGTGTAAAAACGGTCTGCCAGATCCGCCGCATTGGCCTGTGAAAGACTGCGGAGCAATAGCTCGACGTGTCCAGAAAGCGGGGGGAGGACGCTATACATACAAAAACTCGAAAAGCCGGGTTCGATGACCTCGGGACGTGACGCGAAAAACAGGCCGCTTCCTACAGTGAAGTCGCGGCACGGTCACTTCAACCGTGATCATGTGATGGATGTGGTTGTTATTTGCGACATTTATGCTTCGGGAAGCGGAATGAATTCCTGGTCGTCATCGGACGGCAACTTCATTCTTCCGGCCTTCCAGTCGGCCTTGGCCTGTTCCATGCGGTCCTTGGACGACGAGACAAAGTTCCACCATATCAGACGTTCACCCAATGGCTCGCCCCCCAAAACCATCACGCTGGAGGGTTGCAGGGCGGTGACGGTCGGTTCGGCCTGTGGCGACAGGACGACCATCTGACCTTCATGGAAGGTACGCCCGTCAACCTCGACCACACCCTTGGCAACGAATAGGGCGCGCTCGCTATAGCCGCCCTTGGATTTAGGTGGCGGCGGCGCGGCGCGGACGCCTTCGGCCATCTCCCAATGGATATAGAAGAGTGGGGATTCCACCGGCGTGCCCGCCTTGGCACCGAAAGCTTCGCCCGCGACGAGACGGGCGAACAGACCATTATTCTCGTAGGTTGGCTGAGCGTCTTCGCCCAGATGGGTGAAGGAGGGCGCAATCTCTTCTTTCTCGACGGGCAGGGCCACCCAGGCCTGCATGCCGTGCATCGGGCCGCCCTGTGCCTTCTTTAGCGGATCGGTGCGCTCGGAATGAACAATGCCCGAGCCTGCGGTCATCCAGTTCACTTCGCCCGGGCGGATCGCCTGCGTATAGCCCAGGCTGTCGCGGTGCATGATCTCGCCTTCGAACAGATAGGTCAGGGTCGACAGGCCGATATGCGGATGCGGGCGCACATTGATGGCATCCGAGCCGGGGGCGAATTCTGCGGGGCCCATCTGGTCCAGAAACACAAAGGGACCGACCATGCGTTTGTGGGCATGCGGCAAAATGCGCGAAACTTCGAAACCGCCCAGATCGCGACGGCGTCCTTCGATGATCCGTTCAATCATGCTTGGCTCCTTGTTATTTGGGCAGGAGAAGGGGGATAGGCATTAGATAATGCAAAAACGCCGCCCCGAAAGGACGGCGTTTGCCATATTATGTCAAACTCTATGAAGATTGATCAGGAAACGTGCGGTGTGATTATGCTCAGAGGCAGGGTCGTCACATTTTTCACGCCGCGCGTTACGATATGGCTGGCGCAGTCGGACACTATGCCGAGCGTCAGCAGTTTATCGCGCAGGAATTTATCGAAGGTGTGCATGTCGGACGTGATAATGCGCAGCACATAGTCCTCGCGGCCGGTAATGGTGGCGCACTGGACAACTTCCGGCCAATTTGCCACGGCCTTTTCGAAGATGTCGAGGTTCTCGCGCGTCGGCAGAGACAGTTTCACGATGGCGTAGACTTCAAAGTCCAGACCTAGCAAGTTGGCATCTAGCAGCGTTACGCGCTTGCGTATCAGGCCGCTATCCTCCAGTCTCTTGATCCGGCGCCAGCACGGCGAAGCCGACAGGCCTACGCGATCGGCGACCTCGGCCACCGACAATCCGGCGTCTTGTTGCAGGATGTCGAGGATGCGGGCGTCGATGGGATCAAGTTCGTCGGCCAAAGGCGTTCTCCAAATTGCATTATTGAGCAATAAAATACCCTATTTCACATTATTGCAAGGGTATATTTGGAAGAGCAGTCATGCGGGAGCCATGCTATGCCTCTGTTTCTGAGGAAACGCGTGCGGTTAACCGGACGGGATTAAAATGAAAAATACGCCCCCTTTGTCGCTTCGAGTACCGGAGCCAACAGGTCGCCCCGGTGACAAGCCGGACTTTTCGCATCTGCAACTGGATGATGCGGGTGCTGTCGAGCGCCCCGAAGTCAGTACAGAGCCATCGCAAATGCGCGACATGGCCTTCCGCCTGATCCGCGTACTTGACGATAATGGCGAGGCGCTTGGTCCGTGGAACCCGAAGCTGGACCCGGACACCCTGCGTCGTGGTCTGAAGGCCATGATCCTGACGCGTACATTCGATGACCGGATGCACCGCGCCCACCGTCAGGGCAAGACCAGCTTCTATATGAAGTGCACCGGCGAAGAGGCGATTGCCGTGGCGCAGGGTATGGTCCTGAGCCGCGAGGATATGGGCTTCCCGACCTATCGCCAGCAGGGTCTGCTGATCGCGCGCGGCTATCCGCTGGCGTCGATGATGAACCAGATCTATTCGAACGCTGCGGACCCGATCAAAGGCCGTCAGTTGCCGATCATGTATTCGGCCAAGGACTATGGCTTCTTCACCATCTCGGGCAATCTGGGCACCCAATATGTGCAGGCTGTCGGTTGGGCCATGGCCAGCGCCTATAAGGGCGACAACAAGATTGCTGCGGCATGGATCGGTGACGGTTCGACCGCCGAGAGCGATTTCCACTCGGCCCTGACCTTTGCGGCTGTCTATAAGGCACCGGTGGTTCTGAATATCGTCAACAACCAGTGGGCCATCTCGTCCTTCCAAGGCATTGCCGGCGGTATGGAAACTACCTTTGCCTCCAAGGGCATTGGCTATGGTTTGCCGACCCTGCGCGTGGACGGTAACGACTTCCTTGCGGTCTGGGCGGCGACATCGTGGGCCGAAGAGCGCGCGCGTACCAATCAGGGCGCAACCCTGATCGAAATATTCACCTATCGCGGTGCCCCGCACTCGACCTCGGACGACCCCAGCCGTTATCGCCCGGGCGACGAGCACGAGAAGTGGCCGCTGGGCGATCCGATCGAGCGCCTGAAACAGCACCTGATCAAGATCGGTGAATGGTCCGAAGAGCAGCAGACCGCCGCCGAGGCAGAAGCTGTCGAGCAGGTACGCGCTGCGGCCAAGGAATCCGAAGCCATCGGTACGCTGGGCCAGTCGCGCCCGAGCGTGAAAGAAATGTTCGAAGAAGTGTTTGTCGAACCAGACTGGCGTCTGGTCGAGCAACGCCGCGAAGTGGGAGTTTGATGGCATGGCCGAAATCAACGACAAGATTGAAGCCGATATGGCCGACCAGAAGGACGCTCCGGCTTCTGTAGCGCCGGCTACAGGCGTGCAACCGATGAACATGATCCAGGCGCTGAACTCGGCGCTGGATGTGAAGATGGCCGAAGACCCCAGCGTCCTGTCCTATGGCGAGGATGCTGGCTATTTCGGCGGCGTATTCCGTGTGACGGACCATCTGCAGAAGAAGCATGGCCTGACCCGCAGCTTTGACGCCCCGATCTCGGAAACCGGCATCGTCGGTACCGCTATCGGCATGTCGACCTATGGCCTGCGTCCCGTGGTGGAAATTCAGTTCGCCGACTACATCTATCCGGCCTACGACCAGATCGTGTCGGAAGCGGCCAAGATGCGTTACCGCTCGGGTGGCCAGTTCACCTGTCCGATGGTGATCCGCTCGCCTTACGGTGGCGGTATCTTCGGTGGCCAGACCCACTCGCAAAGCCCTGAAAGCCTGTTCACCCACATTGCGGGGCTGAAGGTTGTCATCCCAAGCAACCCGTATGACGCCAAGGGCCTCTTGATCTCGGCCATCGAGGACGAGGACCCTGTCGTCTTCTTCGAGCCCAAGCGCCTGTATAACGGCCCGTTCGACGGCTGGCACGAAAAGCCGGTCAGCCCGTGGAAGGCGCAGGAGCTGGCTCAGGTTCCGGCTGAAAAATACAATGTGCCGATCGGCAAGGCCCGCGTGATGCGCGAAGGCAATGACGTGACCATCCTCGCCTATGGCACCATGGTCTGGGTCGCGCTGGCCGGTGCGGAGCATGCTGGCGTGGATGCCGAGGTGATCGATCTGCGCACGCTCGTGCCGCTGGATATCGAAACCATCGAGGCCAGCGTCAAGAAAACGGGCCGTTGCGTCATCGTTCACGAAGCGCCGAAAACCTCGGGCTTTGGCGGCGAGCTGAGCGCACTGGTACAAGAGCGCTGCTTCTATCATCTTGAAGCCCCTGTCGCCCGCGTAACGGGTTGGGATACGCCCTACCCTCACGCGTTCGAGTGGGAATATTTCCCCGGCCCGCAACGTGTGGCCGATGCTCTGAAATCTGTCATGACGGGAGGCCGTTAAGATGGGTCGTTTCGTATTCAAGCTACCGGACGTTGGTGAAGGCACCGCCGAGGCCGAACTGGTGCAATGGCACGTTGCCGTCGGTGATGTGGTCACCGAGGACCAGATCGTGGCCGAGGTCATGACGGACAAGGCCACGGTGGAGATCACGTCGCCGGTCGACGGTAAGGTGACCAAGCTTCACGGCGAAGCGGGCGAGATGCTGCCCGTGCGCGGCGCTCTGGTCGAGTTTGAGGTCGCTGGCGAAGGCAATGCGGCCGCCGAGGAAGAATCCCCTGCCGCTGCTCCGGTCGCTATAGAAGCTCCGGCCCCTGTCGAAGCACCGAAGGCAGAAGTCGCCTCTGATGTTGTCGCTCCGGCCTCTGCCGGAAACTATGTGTTCAAGCTGCCGGACGTTGGTGAAGGCACGGCCGAGGCTGAACTGGTCGGTTGGCACGTCAAGGTTGGCGACATGGTCGAGGAAGACCAGATCGTCGCCGAGGTGATGACCGACAAGGCCACGGTTGAACTGACCTCGCCTGTCGCGGGCAAGGTGGTGCAACTGCACGGCGAGGCTGGTCAGGCCCTGCCGGTCGGCGGTCCGCTGGTCAGCTTCGATGTCGAGGGCAAGGGCAATGTGACTGCGGCTCCGGCACTTGTTGCTGCTGCTTCACCTGCTCCAGCCAAGGTCGAGGCCCCGAAGGCGGCTCCGGCTCCTGTTGCTACACCTAAAGCTGCTGCCAAGCCGGTTCCGGCTGTAACGGGCCGCAAGGCAGGCGAGCGTCCGCTGGCCTCTCCGGCGGTGCGCCAGCGTGCGCGTGATCTGGGTATTGATCTGGTCTTCGTGCCGGGCTCGGGTCCGGCTGGCCGCATCGAACACGCCGATCTTGATGCCTTCGTGGCACGCGGCGGTGTAATTGCGCCGAGTGCCGGTGCGGCTTCGTCGCCCTATGCCAAGGCGGAAGGCACGACCGAGGTCAAGATCATCGGCCTGCGCCGCAAGATCGCGGAAAAGATGGCCGAGAGCGTCCGTCGCATCCCCCACATCACCTATGTGGAAGAGATCGATATGACGGCTCTGGAAGAGCTGCGTGGTCATCTGAATGCCCAGAACAAGGGCTCGGATAAGCCCAAGCTCAATGTCCTGCCGTTCATCGCCCGCGCCATCATCGTGGCGCTGCGTGACCAGCCGAACATCAACGCCACCTATGACGACGAGGCAGGCATCCTGACCCAGCACGCCGCCGTGCATCTGGGCATTGCCGCCCAGACGCCGAACGGCCTGATGGTGCCGGTGGTCCGCCACGCCGAGGCGCGCGATGCCTATGACACCGCCCTTGAGATCGCCCGCGTGTCGGGTGCCGCCAAGGACGGTTCGGCCAAGCGCGAGGAACTGTCGGGTTCGACCATCACCATCACTTCGCTGGGCACGCTCGGCGGTGTGGTGCACACCCCGATCATCAACCATCCCGAAGTTGCCATCATCGGCCCGAACAAGATCGCCGATCGTGTGGTGGTCAAGGACGGCCAGATGGTCGTGCGCAAAATGATGAACCTGTCCTCCAGCTTCGATCACCGTATCGTCGACGGCCACGACGCGGCTGTCTTCGTTCAGAAGATCAAGAACCTGCTGGAAAACCCGGCAACCCTGTGGATGTGATCTAAACCGACCTTACCTCTTCCGCTCATCCCCGCGGATGCGGGGACCCAGGCTTTAGCTTCGGACCCCGCATTTGGCCTTTTACACCTACATCATGGCCAGCCAGCGAAACGGGACGCTCTACACAGGTTCGACCGACAATATCGGTCATCGGGCTTGGCAGCATGCGCAAGGGGTAGGGTCGGACTTCACGTCGAAATACGGCGTGGGAATCTTGGTCTGGTTCGAGACACATGAAACCCGTGATGCGGCGTTTCGGCGTGAGAGACAGATCAAAAAATGGAACCGCCAATGGAAACTGCGGCTGATTGAAGAAACAAATCCCGGCTGGCGCGATCTCACCGAGACGCTGAGTGCTTAGCCAAACACTGGGTCCCCGCCTCCGCGGGGATGAGCGGAGAGTGTGATGCAGCAGATCAAAACCAAAGTCCTGATCATCGGCGCGGGCACGGGCGGCTATGTGGCCGGTATCCGTTGCGGGCAGCTGGGTCTGGAGACCGTGCTGGTGGATGCGTCCGCTGGTCTCGGCGGCACCTGCCTGAACGTGGGCTGCATCCCGTCCAAGGCGATCATCCATGCGGCGGGCAAGTATGAAACTGTCGCCAAGGCGGCGTCTGACGCTGGCACGTTGGGCATCACCGCGTCCGCTCCCGCCATCGACCTGAAGAAGACGGTCGAGTGGAAGGACGGCATCGTCAAGAAGCTGAACGGCGGCGTTTCTGCCCTGCTGAAGAAAGCCAAGGTCAAGGTCGTCAAGGGCTGGGCCACGTTCGAAGACGCCAAGACCTGCATCGTAGCGACCGAGGATGGCGACATCCGCATCACCGCCGAACACGTTATTCTGGCGACGGGTTCGGAGCCGGTCGAGCTGCCGTTCCTGCCGTTCGGTGGTGACGTCATTTCCTCGACCGAAGCCCTTTCCCTGCCGGACGTACCGAAAAAGCTGGTCGTCGTCGGCGGTGGCTATATCGGTCTGGAACTGGGCATTGCCTTCCGCAAACTGGGCGCGGAAGTCGCCATTGTGGAAATGGCCGACCGCATCCTGCCGCTGTACGACAAGGCCCTGACCGATCCGGTCGCCAAATGGCTGGAGCGTCACGGTGTCGAGCTGATGCTGGGTGCCCGCGCCGGTGGTTTCGGTGACGGTAAGCTGAACGTCACGGACAAGGACGGCAACCCGCTGCAACTGGCTGCCGACAAGGTGCTGGTCACCGTGGGCCGTCGCGCTCGCACCAAGGGTTGGGGTCTGGAGAATATGGGCGTGGCCATGGACGGCCCGTTCGTGAAGATCGACGACCGCTGCGCCACCTCGATGAAGAACGTCTGGGCCATCGGCGACCTGACCGGCGAACCCATGCTAGCGCACAAGGGCTCGGCGCAGGGTGAGGTCGTGGCCGAGATCATCGCGGGCCACAACAAGCGTTTCGATCCGACCACCATCGCCGCTGTCTGCTTTACCGAGCCGGAAATCGTCTCGGCAGGTCTGGGCGTTTCGGACGTTGAAGGCCGCGACGATGTCATTCAGGCGGTCTTCCCGTTTGCCGCTATCGGTCGTGCGCTGGCCATCGAGGCAGGCGAGGACGGCGGCTTTGTGCGCGTGATCGCTGACAAGCACGATCACCGCCTACTGGGTATCCAGGCCGTCGGCCAGCACGTCAGTGAACTGTCCAACAGCTTCGCCCAGATGCTGGAAATGGGCGCTGTGCTGGAAGACGTCGCCGGCACCATCCACGTCCACCCGACCCTCGGCGAAGCCTTCCACGAGGCCAGCCTGCGCGCTCTGGGCCACGCGATCCATATCTAACCTTTGACTGCCGTCATCCTCCGGCTTGACCGGAGGACCCAGCGGCGCGCGATAGCGCGAAACCGGCGGGCAGGGCGGCGAAAGCTCACCTTCCTGTGCCGCTGGATCCCCCGATCTACGCCCGCTTTGCGGGGCTCCGTCGGAGGATTACGAATGTCTCTCCTCCCTTGCGTCAGCGGGGGAGGTGTCGCGGTGCCTCGCACCGTGACGGAGGGAGCAGTTTACGTCGCCTAGCCCCCACACCACTTCGTGGTCCCCCTCCCCCGCAAGCAAGGGAGGAGCTATATAGCGTTGCAGGGGGGCTTGCCATGACAGCCTACACGCGAACCAAACGAGATGTGATTAGTGCGTTCAACGCACAAAGCGAGTTCTTCAACTCATCGTGCGTTCGCTATGACGAGGGCGCGAAGCATGAAGCGGCGCGTATAGCCAATGCGATGTTCATGCTTATTGGACGCGGCATGAAACGTCACACCTCGATATGTGATGCACTAGAGATACAAGACAAGCTTCAGTTTGTGTCGTCCATTTCCGAAAACGATGATGGGCTACCGCTAATCCAATGCAAGTTGGAGCACATCGAGCCAAATGTTTGGACGATCGAACTCCACCCAATCGGCCTTTCAAGTGGCACTCAAGTTCGCCCGCTATCTTTTAAAGATTGGTGGTCCGAAGTTGTGATTAGGAACTCAGGGTACGAATATAGCCGTGAGAAGCTAGTTAGGGTCGTACGAGACATAAACGGCGGAGCACATTTCGACCTTAACGTTGAGGATGCGGAAATATCGGCGCTTTTGTCGAGCGAACTAGGCTTTAGGATCGCGCCGAATGAAGTTGACGATGGTGGTCCGGTCCCATTTGTATTGGAAGCGTGCCTTCGACAGATAGCGGAAGAGCTAAAGTGGACTTTTGGTGTCGGCCATGAAGTTCTAGGTGCAGTCCGAGCGGATTAACAAAAAAGCCGCCGGGGTTTCCCTCGGCGGCTTTTCTGTATCGGGCATATCCGGCCTTAGATGTCGTGTTCGACGCCGTCGCGGATGCGTTTCAGGTCGGGGGCCAGAGCTTCGTCGGTCAGCATGGCGATAGCTTCTTCGATCGTGACGATCGTTTGGGCTTGAGAGCCAAAGCGGCGGATGGCGACCTTGCCTTCTTCGGCTTCCTTGCGGCCGACGACGGCGATGACCGGCACCTTGTTCACCGAGTGCTCGCGGATCTTGTAGTTGATCTTCTCGTTGCGAAGATCGATCTCGGTGCGCAGGCCAGCAGCCTTGAACTTGGCGAGAACTTCCTCGGCATAGCCGTCGGCGTCCGAGGTGATGGTGGTCACCACAGCCTGCGTCGGGGCCAGCCACAGCGGGAAGGCACCGGCATAGTTCTCGATCATGATGCCGATGAAACGCTCGAACGAGCCGAGGATCGCGCGGTGCAGCATGACCGGACGGTGCTTCTGGCCATCTTCGGCGATGTAGGTCGCATCCAGACGTTCCGGCAGGACATAGTCCAGCTGGATCGTGCCACAGGTCCATTCACGACCGATGGCGTCCTTGACGATGAAGTCCAGCTTGGGCGCATAGAAGGCACCGTCGCCCTCGGTGACGACCGGCTCGGTGCCCGCGGCACGCGAGGCCTCGAGCATTTGGGCCTCGGCCTTGTCCCAGAACTCTTCGGTGCCAGCGCGGGTTTCCGGACGGGTGCCGAGCGAGATGTATTTGGTTTCCATGCCAAGGTCGGCGTGGACCGAGCGGGCCAGCTTGATGAAGTTGGACGTCTCTTCGACGATCTGGTCTTCGCGGCAGAAGATGTGGGCGTCGTCTTGGGTGAAGCCGCGCACGCGCATCAGGCCATGCAGTGAGCCCGACGGCTCATAGCGGTGGCAGGCGCCGAACTCGGCCATGCGCAGCGGCAGTTCGCGGTACGAACGCTGGCCCTGATCGAAGATCTGCACGTGACCCGGGCAGTTCATCGGCTTCAGCGACAGGGTTTCACCCTCGACCGTTTCGCACACAAACATGTTGGCGCGGTACTTGTCCCAGTGGCCCGAGGCTTCCCAGAATTTGCGGTCCAGAACCTGCGGGGTTTTCACCTCGACATAGCCTGCGGCGTCCAGACGGCGGCGCATATAGGCCTCGAGGACGCGCCACAGCACCCAGCCCTTGGGGTGCCAGAAGACCATGCCGCGGCCCTCTTCCTGCATGTGGAACAGCTCCATCGAGCGGCCCAGCTTGCGGTGATCGCGCTTCTCGGCTTCTTCGATGCGCAGCAGATAGGCGTCGAGGTCTTCCTTGGTGGCCCATGCCGTGCCGTAAATGCGCTGTAACTGCGCACGGTTGCTGTCGCCGCGCCAATAGGCACCGGCCAGCTTGGTCAGCTTGAAGGCCTTGCCGACGAACTTGGTGGTCGGGAAGTGCGGACCACGGCACAGATCGGCCCACTCACCTTGTTTATAGACGGTGATGGTTTCCGATTCCGGCAGGTCGCGGATCAGCTCGGCCTTATATTCCTCGCCGATCTTTTCGAAGTGGGCGATGGCTTCGTCGCGGTTCCAGACCTGACGTTCCAGCTTGGCACCGCGATCAATGATCTCGGCCATCTTCTTTTCGATCTTGGGGAAGTCGTCGGTCGAGAAAGGCTCGTCGCGGGCGAAGTCGTAATAGAAGCCGTCTTCGATCGACGGGCCGATGGTGACCTGGGTGCCCGGGAACAGTTCCTGCACGGCCTGCGCCAGAACGTGGGCGGCGTCGTGGCGGATGGTTTCCAGCGCTTCGGCGTCGTCGCGCATCAGCAGACGGAATTCGCCGTCGCCTTCGATCTCGCGGTGCAGGTCGCGCTGCTCGCCGTTCCACACGACAAGGGCGGCTTTTTTCGCCAGCGAAGGCGAGATGGCAGCGGCGACGTCAAAGCCCGTCGAACCGGCTGGGTATTGGCGGACGGCGCCGTCTGGGAAGGTCAGGTTGATCATGGTTTGGTCTTAACTGGAGGGACGGGGTCGTAACCCGACCCGCCGAATGGATGGCATTTACAGAGACGGCGTACAGTCAGCCACCCCCCGCGAACCGGACCATGCTGGATCAGTGCATCGCGCCCATAATCCGAACAGGTCGGCAGGAAGCGGCACTGCTGGCCGATCAGGGGTGACAGCGTGACCTTATAGCCCCGATGGGCTGCGCGGACGCCGCGTTCATAGAGAGACATATGTCCCTTCGCCGGAGGCTGCTGAGGATGGTTGCCGGTCTTATCCCCTTTCAGAGCAGGGGTTTCAACCGCGCATGGCCTCACGCCGCACCGGCGATGCGAGTTCGTGTATTTGTGTGGTGTTTGGCCATCGCTTCGCGCACCGCTTCCAGCAGGGCTTCGATGGCGACCATCGAGGACGCATGGCGGGCCGGATAGTCGGCGACCTGTTTGAGAATACGCAGACCTTCAAACCGGTTGTCAGGGCCTTCACCACCTGATTTCAGCATGGCCAGCATGGCATCGCGGGCGGCTTCGATTTCGGCAAGGCTGCTACCTATAGCCGCTTCGCCGACCACGCCCGCTCCGGCTTGGCCGAGGGCGCAGGCTTTGACGTCCTGTGCGAAGTCTTTGACGCGGGCCTTATCGTCGAGGATGACATCAATAGTCGCACGCGAGCCACACAGCTTGGCGATCTTCTCGCCGGTGCCCTCGGGCGCAGACAGGCGTCCTGCATGCGGCAGGTTGGCCGCAAGCGACAGGATACGGGCGCTGTAAAGGTCGTCGATCACGAATAGACAGATAGGCCTTTGGAGCTGAAAATTAAAGCCGGTTTGCCTTAGCGGTTTAGCGAATCCCAACTGCGGGCGGTGGAGGGTGGCGCGCTGGCGGGAGCGGGCGTGTTCTGGGCTGCGCCTTGCCCGCTCTGGGTGCGCTGGGCCAGCCATGCAAGATTTTGATCGACCAGTTCGGGCGGCAGGTCGCGGCGCAGAATGGTCTCGGCCTCGGAAATCTTGCCTTGAAGCCCGAGCGCCAGAGCCAGATTCTGGCGCACCTGAAGCGAGGCATTGGGCTGGGCAGCGGCGCGGCGTAGCAGAATCTCTGCCTCGGCCATATCCCCTGACCCCATACGGGCCATGGCCATATTGGTCAGCACTTCGGGCTGTTCCGGTGACAGGGAAAGGGCGGCGTGCCATGCCGTATTGGCATCGTCGAAGCGGCGCACCTGTTGGTAGGCGACGCCTAGAAGCGACAAGGGACGCCAGTCGCGACGGCTGGCATCGCGGGCGCGTTCCAGCGCGGAAATGCCGTAAAAGGCCTGACCGCGCGCAATATGGGCACGACCGATTTCCAGCATGGCCTCGGTGTTTTGCGGTTGAACCGTCAGTACGCTTTCGGCGGTTTCGGCCGCGCGATCGTATTGGCCCATTTCGCGCAAAGCCTGTGCCATCTTCACGCCGGCCACAGGGTCCATCGGATTGATGGTGTTTTCCTGACCCCAGAAGATCGAGCGGCTGAGCGCATCGGTACGTTCATAGGCCGCGCGCGTGGCAGCATCGGCGGGCAGGCGCGGGGGAGGGGCTTCGGCTACGGGTGAGGTCTGTGGTGCGCTCTGGGCATGGGCTGCAGAGGCAAGAGGAGCCACTAAAACCAGACTTAAGGTTGCAGCAAGGCGGCGTGTGCGCGACATGGGATGTTCCGGAACCTTCTGGCGTTCAGGGTGTGGCCTTCAAGGTGCAACCATGGGCGCTAAAGTCTAGTTAATGCCTGTTAAGGCGTGAAAGAGATGACCATGGCCTCTGCCCGCAACCCTAATCTTGTATCCGTTTCGGATCAGGCGCGTCCGATCTTCAAGGTCAACGATACTGCGGCGTTCAGCGATGCCGAGGCTGCATGGGCACGAGTGAACGGCTTTACGGCGAAGGCGAGCCAGTTGCTGGTGGTGCCGGATGCTTGGGGCGAACCGGCCAAGGCCTTTCTTGGTACCGGAAACAACTATGACCCGATGATGTTGCGGGGCCTTGCGGCGCGTTTGCCCCAAGGGGACTGGCAGATGGTAGGTGCGGCGTCCGAAGCCGAGGCACAGCAGGAAGCGGTAGCCTTCGGGTTGGGGGGCTATGTGTTTGACCGCTACAAACCGTCCAAGGAAAAGCCGCAGGCGCGTCTGGTGGTAGGCGAAGGTGTTGATCTGGATGCCGTGAGCCGCATCGTGGCCGCCTGTGCCCTGACACGCGAAATGGTGGATACGCCCGCACAGGACATGGGGCCGCTGCAACTGGAAACTATCGGACGAGAGATTGCTGAAGAAAACGGCGCCAGCTTCAGTGTCATCGTCGGTGATGCGCTTCTGGAAGAAAACTATCCGGCGGTCCATGCCGTGGGTCGTGCGGCGACCGAACTGCGTGCGCCGCGCGTGATCGAGATCGGCTGGAACCTGGATAAAACCGACTGGCCGCTGGTGGCGCTGGTGGGCAAGGGCGTGGTGTTCGATACCGGCGGGTTGGACCTGAAAGGTGCGGCCGGTATGCGCAATATGAAGAAGGATATGGGCGGGGCGGCCCATGCCCTGTCGCTGGGCCGTCTGGTGATGCAGTCAGACCTTAAGCTGCGTCTGGTGGTGCTGGTGGCGGCGGTTGAAAATGCTGTGTCGGCTGATGCCTTCCGCCCGGGCGATATCCTGTCCAGCCGCAAGGGGCTGACCATCGAGATTGGCAATACCGATGCCGAAGGGCGTTTGATCCTGTCCGACATACTGACCCGCGCGGGCGAGCATAATCCCGATCTGACGGTGGACTTTGCGACCCTGACAGGGGCGGCGCGTATTGCCTTGGGGCCGGAGCTTCCGCCGCTTTATACGGCGGATGACACACTAGCTGCGGGCGTAGCCGCTTCGGCCAAGGCTGTGTCTGATCCACTGTGGCGCATGCCTTTGTGGGATGGCTATAATGCTTCGCTGGACAGCGAGATTGCCGATGTCCGCAACGACAGTGCCGCATGGGCGCAGGCCGGATCGGTAACCGCCGCCCTGTTCCTGCAGAAGTTTGCCCCTGAGAGCGGATCATGGGCGCATATGGATGTATTTGCGTGGAATCCGCGCAACCGTGCGGGCTATGCGGAAGGCGGTGAAGCCCAGACCCTGCGGGCCTGGTTCCATTATCTGCAGTATAGTTTTGCAAATCGCGGGGCGCGTTAACATCCGATTTGTTTTCGGGGCTTAGAAAGGCAGCTCACCTGTGTGAGCTGCATCAGAGTTTCGTTTGTCCGATCTCCAGTCCCTTGTGCCGCCTGGTCCGGCCCTGATCCTTCGGGACGGGGAGAGGACTGTGCTGGCTGAACAGGCTCTTGAGGGACTGGTGCGCGCCGAGGCGTACCGCCACACGACCACCATGTATTGCCGACAGGCGATTGCCGATATTTTTGCCGACGACGGCGAACGTATCGACCAAATCCTGCATGGCGAGATTTTCGACGTGCTGGAATATCGCGGCAATCGCGCTTTCGGGCGTGCGCGTCGTGACGGCATTGTCGGCTGGGTGGCTCTGGAACATCTGGACAAGGGTGCGCCCCTGGCCACGCGACGTGTGGCGTCGGTTTCGGCCAAGCTGCCGCTCAATGCGCTGGTGACCGAAACGGTCGAAGGGGTCGAAGATCACGATCTGCAACTGGTCGGCGATTTCGAGCAAGAGCCTGTGGCTGTGGCCGAGCGCCTGCTGGGTCGACCGCATGCCCTTGGGGCGCGCTCGTCCGTCGAGACCGATTGCTCGGGTCTGGTGCAACAGGCGCTGCTGGCCTGTGGTCTGCCGGGGCCGCGCCGTTCGCATGCTCAGGCCGATCTGGGCCGTGCTGTCAGTCGCGAAGAGGCCGTGCGTGGCGATCTGGTGATCTGGAAAGCGACGACCCCTGACACGTCATGGACGGGACATTCGGCCATTATGGTGGATGCCGATCAGGTCATCCATGCGACAGGCATTCACGGCGGTGTGGTGATCGAGGCCCTGTCGGACGTCGAGGCGCGTCTGGTGGCAGATGGCTTTGAAAGCGCGATCTTCCGCCGCCTCTAGGCTTTTCGCATATTCATCACAGGCACAAAAAAGGCGACCCGAAGGTCGCCTTTCTCATATCTGGTATCTGGCTTAAGCCGCCGGAGCCGCTTCCGCAGTCGGTGCTGCCTCGGCAGCCGCGCCTTCGGCCGGAGCCGCAGCAGCATCACCTTCAGCAGCCGGAGCCGCTTCACCTTCGGCCGGAGCCGCAGCGCCCGGTTGGCGTGCGGGGTCCGGAGCCGGAATAGCAAAACCAGCCGAACCTTCCGAACGCAGATAGGCGATCAGGTTGATACGGGTCTGCTCGTCACGGATGCCGGCGAACGACATCTTGGTGCCCGGTACATAACGGCCCGGTGCGGTCAGGAACTTGTCGAGTTCGTCATAGCCCCAGGTCGGTGCCTCGGCCTTGTGCTTGGCCATGGCGTCCGAATAGGCAAAGCCCGCAGCGTGCATGACCGGACCACCTACAACACCGTGCAGGTTCGGGCCGGTGCCCGTTGCGCCACCGGCATTGACGGTGTGGCAGGCGACGCAGCGGGCAAAGGCCGCCTGGCCTGCCGCGACATCAGCCGTTGGCAATACAGTCCCCCAGTCGATCGGCAGCACGGCTTCGGCTGCACCCGCAGCTTCATCCGGTGCATCGACAAAATAGCCCATCTTTTCCGGCGCCTTGGTGTGATACACCGCGCTCGAAACCTGCTGGACCACCAGGATCGCGAAGGCCGTGCCAAGGCACGCACCCATAATCTTGTTCCACTTCAGATCGCCGCTCATACGCGTCGTCACATCCCGTATTTAGATGAGCCCCCCGCCCGCATTGCGGCGTTCAGGCGTTTTCCCTACTTTGGCGTCTCTGACACGCTAGCGCAGCCTTATCAACCTGTCCGACGACATTGTCGGGCCAATCTGGACTTCTTTTTGTCGATGACACCGCTGATTTTGATCCCCGCACGTTTGGCCGCAACCCGTCTGCCGAACAAGCCACTGGCGGATATCGGGGGTAAACCGATGATTGTCCGCGCGTGGGAAGCGGCGAAAAAATCGGGTTTCCGCGTGGCCGTGGCTGCTGGAGATCAAGAAATTGTCGAAGTCATTCAAGCGGCTGGCGGTGAGGCGGTTTTGACCGACCCCGACTTGCCCAGTGGTTCTGACCGGATTCGCGTGGCGGCGGACCTGCTGGATCCGGATGGCCATCACGATGTGATTATCAATGTGCAGGGCGATATGCCGTTTGCCTCGCCCGACCTTGCAAAAATTTGTGGGGCATTGCTGGCAAAAGAATCATCTTGCGACATTGCCACCCTTGTCGCGCCTGAAACTGACATCAGCGAGCGCAGCAATCCCGATGTGGTGAAGGCTGTTCTGGCGCTGGATGACACAGGCCGTTCGGGGCGCGCCCTCTATTTCACGCGCTCCCATCTGTATGGCGAAGGGCCGGTCTGGCACCATGTTGGCATCTATGGCTATCGCCGCGATGCGCTGAACCGTTTCTGCGCCGCCCCGCCGTCACCCTTGGAAAAACGGGAAAAGCTGGAACAGCTTAGGGCGCTGGAAATGGGCATGCAGATATGGGCCGGCATTATCGACGAGGCTCCGGTGTCCGTAGACAATGCCGAAGACCTTGAGGCCGCACGCGCCTATGCGGCCTCGCTCTGAGGGGGCTTTGCCCGTCTATTCGTAGGCCCAGGCGCTGATCAACTGATGGGCAATGGCATAGGGAGGCGGGGCATGTACCTGCGGATGCGTGCCTGACAGCACAGCCTGAGCCTCTTTGCGGGTCAACCAGACAACGGCTTCCAGTTCGGTCTGGTCGGGGGTGGCGTTATCATCGGCTACCTCGGCGATCAGACCGATCATCAACTGGGCCGGAAATGGCCAAGGCTGGCTGGAGTGATAGCGCACATCCACAACGCGCAAGCCGGCCTCTTCCTTGACCTCGCGGGCGCAGGCTTCCTCTATGGATTCCCCCGGTTCCATAAAGCCCGCCAGCGCCGAGTGGCGGCCCGCTTCCCAGTGGGCTTGCCGCCCCAGAAGACAGCGCGGCTCATCACCGCCGTTAAAGACCGGCAGCATGATGGTGACAGGATCGACGCGCGGGAAATGTTGGGTCTGGCAGCTGGCGCAGATCCGTTTCCAGCCGCCCGATGCCTGTTCGGAGGCATGGCCGCAGGCTGCGCAGAAGCCATGACGACGACGCCAGTCGAACAGGCCCTTCGTTTCGCCCGCCATGGCGGCCTCTGCCCCGTTAAGCACCACAGCGGCTTCGCGTAGCTCGATGAACCGTCCCATACCCTGACAAGGGCCGTGGGTCGGGTCGATAGAGCCTTCGAATTCGACGGCAAAGACGGGTGCTTCTTTCCAGAGGCCCAGAAACAGGTCGCGGTCGCGCACCATGTCCAGTGCGTGTTTAAGCGACAGCCAGACCAGTTGTTCGCCGTCATGGGACGGTTCAACCAGTGGGCGGCCTTCCCAGACCACCATGGCCATGGCGTCGGGGTGATCGCGCTGGGCGGCCAGCCATGCACTGTCGTTACGCAGGTCGCCTGCGCGGTCGAGGGGATTGCCGGAAAAAGCGTTTTGCAGAACCATGTCACCTACATAGTCGCAACCGCTTGCAACGGGAATGGTACTTCCCCCTTGATTTGCGAACCGTCAGACGGCATATCCCGTCTCGGAGATCGCGGGCGAAGGCTTCGCCAATCTGGTCAGGGCCGGAAGGCAGCAGCCACAACGAATTCACCTTCGGGTCGCGGTCTCCACCCTCTCATTGCATAGCTGTTGTTCAGCGTCCTGATTTCGGGGCGCTTTTTTGTTGCCTGCTGTCTGTACGAGCATTTGTTACGCAGCTTTGCTTTTCGGAGCGGGAACCGAGGCCCTTCGATAACCGCTTGTGTGGTTCTGACTTCAACCGAATGGGAAGTGAACCATGAGCATTCTCGGCAAGATTTTCGGTGGCATTTTCAAAAAGAAAGAAGAGGCAGCAGCGCCTGCTGCAACCTCAGCACCGGCTCCTTCGGCTGCACCCTCGGCGGCATCAACTCCGGCCGCACCTGCTGCGACGGTTATTCAGGATGTCGATGTGGCCGGTATTCTCGACTTCATGAACGAGCAGCGTAGCCAGAAACTGAACTGGCGCACGTCTATTGTAGATCTGATGAAACTGGTCGGCATGGAAAGCTCGCTGTCCGAGCGCAAGGAACTGGCGGATGAACTGGGCTATACGGGTGACAAATCCGATACGGCCAGCATGAATATCTGGCTGCATAAACAGGTCATCCAGAAAATCCGCGACAATGGCGGCCAGCTTCCGTCGGACCTGTAAAAACTTCTCTGGTTTAAATGCGCGAAGGGGGCTGCGAAAACCGCCTCCTTCGCGCTAAGACTGGAAGTATGAGCGACAACGATCACAATCTGGATGGCCCCCCGTGGGACGTGGACACTCCCGAAGCGGAGGTCGAAGAGCGTGATCCCAATACCGACGACATGTTCGGTGCGCCCGCTGCTGCGGCACCTGCGCCTGAGCCGGTGGCAGCGCCCAAGCCTGTTATCGAGGAAGCGCCCACTGAAGATGGCGAAGCCTATACGGTGCTGGCGCGCAAATATCGCCCGCGCACCTTCGAGGACCTGATTGGTCAAGAGGCCATGGTCCGCACCCTGACCAATGCCTTTGCCACGGGCCGTATCGCCCATGCCTTTATGCTGACGGGCGTGCGGGGGGTGGGTAAGACCACGACCGCCCGCCTTCTGGCCCGTGCGCTCAATAATGAAACCGACACCATCGACCGTCCGTCGCTGGAGCTGTCGGCCCATGGTCGCCACGACAAGGCGATCATGTCCGGCCAGCATATGGATGTGATCGAGATGGACGCCGCCTCGCATACGGGCGTGGGCGATATTCGCGAACTGATCGAAAGCGTGCGCTATGCGCCGGTCGAGGCCCGCTACAAGGTCTATGTGCTGGACGAGGTGCACATGCTCTCGACCGCGGCCTTCAACGCCCTGTTGAAAACGCTGGAAGAGCCGCCGCCCCACGCTAAATTCATCTTTGCCACGACCGAAATCCGCAAGGTACCGGTGACCATCCTGTCCCGTTGTCAGCGTTTCGACCTGCGCCGTGTCGAGCCGGATATTCTGTCCGGCCACCTTGGCCGCGTGGCCGAGCGCGAAGGCATGAAGATCGAGCAGGAAGCGCTGGCCCTGATCTCGCGCGCCGCCGAAGGCTCGGTGCGTGACGGCCTGTCCTTGCTGGATCAGGCTCTGGTGCAGGCCGAAAGCGGCCAGATTGTCGAGACGGCGACCGTCCGTGACATGCTGGGCCTTGCCGACCGCACCCAGACCATTGCCCTGTTTGAATCCATCATGGCAGGCCGCACTGCCGAGGCGCTGGAAAACTTCCGTACACTTTATGGCTATGGGGCCGATCCAGTTCAGGTCACCAACGACCTGTTGGAGCATTGCCACGCGGCGTCTGTCTCCAAGATGCTGGGCCCGAACGCCACGCGCCTGCCCAATGATCAGGCGCAAAAGATGGCGGCGCTGGGGGCTGCCATTTCGGCGGGCACCCTGTCGCGCACATGGTCCATGTTGCTGAAGGCTTTGGACGAGGTGCGCCGTGCACCGAACCCTGCCGATGCGGTGGAAATGGCGATTGTGCGCCTAAGCTATGCGGCGGACCTGCCTTCACCCGAGGACGCGCTGAAAACTATCCAGAACGGTGGCGTGCCGGGCGGTGGTTCGGGCGGCGCAGGTGGTGGTCCGCGCGGGGGTGGAGGCGGGAATTCGGCCATGCTGGCGGTCCAGCCGGTGCAGGCTCCCAAGCTGCCCAATCCGCAGACCTTTGAGCAGGTCGTGGCTCTGATTGGCGAAAAGCGCGAAATCACCCTGCAAATGGACGTGGAGCGTTTCGTGCGCCCCGTCAGCTTCAAGCCGGGGGCCATTACCTATGAGCCGGTCGAAGGGGCCCCCTTTGATATGGCGCGGCGTCTGGCCTCGCGTCTGAAGGAATGGACCGGCCGCACTTGGCTGATCGCGGCCAATGGACAGGGCGGTGGCGAGACCCTGATCGAGAAGGAAAAGAAGGCCCGTGCCGCCCAGCGTCTGGCCGTCGAGACCGATCCCTTCATTGTCTCCTTGCTGGGGGCCTTCCCCGGAGCCGAGATCAAGGACATCCGCATCCTTGCACCGGCCATCCAGACGCCGGTCATCCCCGATGACGGCGAGCCGGTCGAGGACGAGGACTGAATATAAAAAAGGCCGCCCCAACCGGAGCGGCCTTTTCTTTTATCGAGTGTGTCGGATCAGACGATCTGGGCTGCACGCTCGAACGACAGGCGCGGCGAGCGCGGGAACAGGTTCTCGTCGGTGCCGTAGCCGAGGTTGATGATCATGTTCACCTCGATATCGCCCTCGGGGAAGAACTCTTTTTGCACGGCACCGAAGTCGAAACCGGTCATGGGGCCGACATCCAGACCCAGAGCGCGGGCAGCGCTGATCAGGTAACCGGCTTGCAGGGTCGAGTTCTTGTGCGCGTTTTCACGACGGCCTTCGCGGGTCGGGAACCAGTCCTTGGCACCGGGAGCATGCGGGAACAGGTCGATCAGGGTTTCGTGGAAATCGACGTCAAAGCCGACGATCACAGCCACCGGAGCCTGACGGGTCTTGCCTTGATTGCCTTCGCTCAGCAGCGGGATCAGACGATCCTTGCCCGCTTCCGAAGTGACAAACACAAAGCGTGCCGGCGAAGCATTGGCACCGGTCGGGCCGAACTTGGTCAGATCGTACAGCTTGCGCAGGGTCTCTTCCGAAACCGGACGGTCGCTCCACGCATTGCGGGTGCGGGCTTCGGTGAACAGTTGGGCCAGAACCTGATCGGCGACAGGCTGGCTACGATCGTGAGCGGTGTCAAAAGCCATGTCGGCCTCCACAAATAGAACAGTTGATGTTGCAGATAGCATCTTTGTTGCACTGCGCAAGAGGCCATAGCGATTTAATTTGCCCCCTATAGGTGACACGGGGACTGGAGCGGCATCGCGGAACACCTTATCTAGCAGGGTATGAAAGACCTTAACGCACTGATGCAACAGGCTCAGGCCATGCAGCAAAAGCTGCAGGATGCCCAAGCCAAGATGGCCGAATCCACTGCTGTGGGCACTTCGGGTGGTGGTTTGGTGACTGTGGCCCTGAAAGGCGCAGGCGAAATCACCTCGGTTAAAATCGACGACAGCCTGATGGCTCCGGGCGAGGGCGAGATCCTCTCCGACCTGATTGTCGCCGCCCATGCCGATGCCAAGCGCAAACTGGACGATGTGAACAACGCCCTGATGCGCGAGGCCGCAGGCCCGATGGCCGGAATGAATATTCCGGGCATGCCGAAGCTGTTCTAATGGCGACCACTGCCGGGCCGGAAATCGAGCGCCTCATCTCTCTACTGGCCAAGTTGCCGGGGATGGGGCCACGTTCGGCCCGTCGGGCGGCATTGGCCCTACTGAAACGGCGCGAGCAATTGCTTGTGCCGCTGGCGGTGGCCATGGCCGAGACGGCAGAGAAAGTTTCCAACTGTTCGGTCTGCGCCGCGCCCGACACGCGTAACCCCTGCGCCATCTGTGCCGATACCAGCCGCGACAACGCCCTGATCTGTGTGGTCGAGGAAGCGGGCGCGCTGTGGGCGATGGAGCGTTCGGGCGCGTTTCGCGGCAAATACCATGTGCTGGGCGGATTGCTGTCGGCACTGGACGGTGTCGGCCCCGACCAGATTCGCGTCGGCGAACTGATCGGACGCGCCAAAGCCGGAGAGGCCAAAGAGGTGGTGCTGGCGCTTCCGGCCACCGTTGATGGCCAGACAACCGCGCATTATCTGGCTGAGAAACTTGCATCTGCCGGTGTCGAGGTCACCTCTCTGGCGCGCGGTGTGCCGGTCGGTGGTGAGTTGGACTGGCTGGATGACGGCACCATTGTTCAGGCCTTGCGGGCGCGCCGCCCTGCTTAAATAAAGCGGTACAAGACGTCCGTATCTGGCGTAGGGGCAAGGCCATATGGCCGAACGGGATTTAAGGTCGGTCTATTATGGTTGAGATTCTTCTTTTTGCAGCTGTGGCTCTGGGCGTTGTTTCGGCTGTACTGGGCTTTCTGGCCTTTTCGGCTGCCAAACGCGCAGAGAGCGCTGCATCTTCAGATGATCTGGGCGATCTGGTCGAGGCCGCCATTCGCCGCGAAATCGCGCTGATGCGTCAGGAAGCCGATGCCAAGGCCTCGACCCAGCGGCAGGAACTGAGCCAGAGCCTGACCTCCAATGCCGGTGCGGTGAACCAGCAGCTATCGGCCCTGACCACCAGTCTGGATACGCGTCTGACCGGCTTTGCCGAGCTTCAGCAAAAGATCGGCACCGATCTGGCCGATGGCCAGCACAAGCGCCTGACTGAAACCAATCAGGGCCTGAACAAGCTGATCGAGACGTTGCAACTGCAACAAAAAGAAGGCCGCGAGGCCATGGCGGCAGAGCTTGAAAAAGTCCGCGTTACGGTGGGCCAGAACCTCGAGACCCTGCGCAAGCACAATGAGGAAAAGCTGGAGCAGATGCGCGCCACCGTGGACGAAAAGCTTCAGTCCACTCTGAATGAACGTCTGGGCGAAAGCTTCAAACAGGTTTCGGACCGTCTAGAAGCCGTGCACAAGGGCTTGGGCGAAATGCAGACCCTTGCTTCGGGTGTGGGCGATCTGAAACGCGTGCTGACCAACGTCAAAACGCGCGGCGGCTGGGGTGAGATGCAGCTTGGCGCTATTCTGGAAGACATTCTGGCCCCCGAACAATATCTCGAAAATGCCCAGATCGATCCGACTTCCAGTCAGCGTGTCGAGTTTGCTCTGGTCATGCCGGGCAAAGGGGAGGGCGATCAGGTGCTTCTGCCCATCGATGCCAAATTCCCGCACGAAGACTATGAGCGCCTGCTCAATGCCCACGATGTCGGGGATACCGATCTGATCGAAAGCGCGGGCAAAGCTCTGGAACGCGCCGTGCGGGCGCAGGCCAAGATCATCTCGACCAGCTATATCAAGGCCCCTTACTCGACCGAGGTGGCAATCATGTATCTGCCGACCGAGGGGCTCTATGCCGAGATCGCCCGCCGTCCGGGTCTGATCCGCGATATTCAAAACCAGTATCGCGTCATGGTGGCGGGACCGTCGAACCTTGCCGCCTTCCTCAACAGCTTCCAGATGGGCTTCCGCGCTCTGGCGATCCAGAAACATTCCAGCGAGGTCTGGAAGGTGCTGGCGGCGGCCAAGCAGGAGTTCGGCAAATATGCAGGCCACTGGGAAAAGCTGGGCGAACAACTGGATCGTGCCCGCAATACGGTCAATCAGGCCAGCACCCGCACTCGCCAACTGGAACGCAGTCTCAGCAAGGTCGGCACTCTGGAAGGTCACGAGGAACCGAAACTGGAACTACCGACCGTGCCTTTCTCTGCCGAAGACTAGCGTTTCGGACGGAAGGTTTTGTGTGACAAGTGCGCTTGACATGATGCGAAGACAATGACAAGTTAACTTGTCAAAGTCTGGAGCAGCCCATGTCGGCCCGTAAAACTGTCAAACCGCCCAAACCGGCCATCTATATTATCGCCCTCGTGATCATCGGCATGATCTGCGGCGCAGGCTTCGCCATGCTCGAAGATGCCACCGATGCAGGAGCGATTTCGGCCAATAGCGGATTGCTGGCGATCGGGGCTCTGGCCGTTATTCTAATGGTAGCTGCCGTCGGCTTTGGTGCGCGCTGGATGAAGAGTATCGACGAGGCGGCACAGGAAGCTCACAAATGGTCGTGGTACTGGGGCGGATCGGTCGGTATGGCAGTCGGTATGGTGCTGATCCTGCTTGGTACCTTACCGCAAACGGCGACCTTGAACATTGCTAGCTGGTACGGAGAGCGAACCGATCCTGCGGCCTATATGGCCACCGGTGCTGTCGCCATCGTCGGACTGATGATGATCGGCTACCTGCTGGCCTGGGCCCTGTGGTGGTTCCAGCGTCGATGATCGGATCAAGCCATGAATAACCGTCTCAAGGTTTTACGCGCCGAGCGCGATTGGTCACAGGCCCATCTGGCGCAGGAACTGGGTGTTTCACGCCAGACTGTGAATGCGCTGGAAACCGGCAAATATGATCCGTCCCTGCCGCTTGCCTTCAAAATCGCCCGTCTGTTCGATCTGCGGATCGAAGAGATATTTATCGACGATACGGTCTGACCGTTCGACCCTCTCACGACTGGAAGTTCCGATGATGAAAACCCTGCGCCATGTGATGGCTTCGGCTGCGCTCGTATCGACCCTGTTTGTGGCCCCGCTGGCGGTGGCTCAAACCGCAGCCCCCGCGGCCATTCCTCAGGCAGAGGGTCAAGGTCCGGCCATGTGGGTCATCCGAGATGCGGACAGCACCCTTTACCTGTTTGGCAGCTTCCACTTCCTGCGCTCCGATACCAAATGGGGACAGGCGCATGTGGATGCCGCCTTTGCCTCGGCCGATGAAATCTGGTTCGAGGCCACCGATGTCGACGATGCCGCACAGGCCATGCAACTGATGCAGACCTATGGTCTGTCGCCGGACCGTCCGCTCAGCAGTGTATTGAAACCTGAGGATATTGCCGCTCTCAATGCGGCGCTGGCTCCGATGGGGGCGACAGCGGCGGCGTTTGATCCCATGCGCCCGTGGCTGGTCAGCCTGCAACTGGCGGTCGTGCAACTGACAGCGGCTGGATTTGATCCAAACTCGGGCGTGGACAAGGTGATGTTGGCCCGTGCCGCATCGCTAGGCAAACCCGCTAAGGGTCTGGAAAGCATGGCCGAACAGATTCGCATTTTCTCGGGGATTTCCGAGCAAGGTCAGGTCGAGATGCTGCGCGGCACCTTGAAAGATCTGGATAAGGGACCGGCCGAGGTTGAGGCTCTTCTGGCGGCATGGGCTACGGGTAATACCGAGGTCATGGGCCGTGAGATGATCGACAAAATGAAGGCCGAACAACCCGAAGCCTATGAGGCGTTGTTCACCCGCCGCAATGCCAACTGGACCCGCCAGATCAAAACCATCCTCGATGGTTCAGGCACGGCCTTTGTTGTGGTCGGCGCTGGTCACCTTGTTGGTCAGGATAGCGTCCAGTCCATGCTGGCTGCCGAAGGCATCACTGCTGAACGCGTGACGCATTAAACGACGGATAAGTTCAAAAAATCCAAGGCCCGACCCCGCGTCGGGCCTTTTCTTTGACCGAACCGCTGCTATGTTCACCCAGCTTCGGGCGGGTATAGTTCAGAGGTAGAACGTCAGCTTCCCAAGCTGAATGTCGGGGGTTCGATTCCCCCTACCCGCTCCAATTTCCTGCACAATCGAACACGAGATGGCGCGCATCCCTTTGCGGGACTTGGGTATTGTGTGGGTATGACTATACGGGCAGTGAACTTTAGAGGAGTGTCCGAATGAGAATGTCAGCCTATGTTCTGGTGTCGGTGGCTCTTCTGGGCCTGATGGCGTGCGGACAGGAACCGACCAAGCCAAGTGTGCCGCCCAGTCCGCCTGAAAAGGTTGCGCCCAAGGTATTGCCTGCGCTCGAGACGGCTAATGCCGCACAGTTCGTGCCGGAGGGCGGCTCGCTTGTGCCGTTGGAATTCGGCACCGAAGGGACGACCAGTGCAACGGGCACGGTGAAGGGTTATGCTGCGCCTGTTTATGCTGTGGCTGTGGCGCAGGGTCAGACCCTGACGGTAGATTTCAAAACCGACAGCACAAATCTTTATATGAACATCAGCGACGCCGCCGATCATAGCGGAGCTGCCCTGTATCGCGGTGAGGTCGAAGGGACGACGGCGACGCTAACGGCTCCGCGCAACATGACTTTTGTCATCACGCCGTTTCAGCCTAGAGCCATGGCGCGACGCAACGAGAGCGGTGATTTCACTTTGACTGTGACGCGCCGTTAAGCGTCTGCCCACGTAGAGTTACAGGATTTGAAACCCTTGGTTGCGTTTGTTGAGTAGGGGGTGTCTCGCCTTTGCCATGGTTTTTCGCTAGAGGAAGCCATGATAGATAAGATGACACCACAGGCGGTAATCGACCGCCTCGAAACCCTATACAACCAATCCGTGGCCAACCTTCGCGATGCGGTGAAGGTATTTCTGGAAACCGGCGAACGCGCCGACATCGAAGCCCGCGCCAACGGTCTCTTCTCCTACCCGAAACTGACGATCAGCTGGTTCGGCGACAAGCCTCAGAACCTCGAGACACGCGCCTTTGGCCGTCTGTCGCGTCCGGGTATCTATACGACCACGATCACGCGCCCCGACCTGTTCCGCAACTATTTGCTGGAACAGTTGACCCTGCTGGCCGACGAATACGACGCCACCTTCGAGGTCGGCCCGTCGGATCAGGAAATCCCCTTCCCCTATGTGCTGGACGGCTCGGGCGTGGTGCTGGACAGCACCATGACGGCATCGATTGCCCGCTGGTTCCCGACCACGGATCTGGCCCATATCGGTGATGAAATCTCGGACGGCCTGTTCGATCCTGACAAGGATTTCCCGCTGTCGCAATTCGACGGCCTGCGTACCGACTTCTCGCTGGCGCGCCTTCGCCACTATACCGGCACGCCGGTCGAGGCGGTGCAGAGCTATATCCTGTTCACCAACTATAACCGCTATGTCGACGAGTTCGTGCGTTGGGCAGCGGCCGAGCTGAAAAAGCCGGACAGCCCCTATGACAGCCTGACCTGCGCCGGTGGCGTGGTGGTGACCAAGGACACACTGGATGCTGAGGCGGCGGTCAATGACTCTGCATGGCGCAAGCACCAGATGCCGGCCTATCACCTGACCCGCAAGGATGGTCAGGGCATTACGCTGGTTAATATCGGTGTAGGCCCGTCCAACGCCAAGACCATCTGTGACCACCTTGCCGTCATGCGTCCGCATGTGTGGATGATGATCGGTCACTGTGGCGGTCTGCGCGGTAGCCAGACCATTGGTGACTATGTGCTGGCCCATGCCTACCTGCGTGACGACCACGTTCTGGATGCTGTGCTGCCGGCCGACATTCCCGTGCCGTCCATCGCCGAGGTGCAACGTGCCCTGTATGATGCTACCAAGCAGGTCTCCGGTGCCCCGGGCGAGGAAGTGAAGAAGCGTCTGCGCACCGGCACTGTTGTCACGACAGACGACCGCAACTGGGAACTGCGTTATTCCAAGTCGGCCCTGCGCTTCAACCAGAGCCGCGCGGTCGCTATCGACATGGAATCGGCAACGATCGCGGCTCAGGGTTATCGCTTCCGCGTGCCCTACGGCACCTTGCTCTGTGTGTCGGACAAGCCGCTGCATGGCGAGATCAAGCTGCCGGGGCAGGCTAATCGCTTCTATGAGGGTGCGATTTCCGAACACCTTCAGATCGGTATTCAGGCTGTGGAACTGTTGCGTGGCGAGGGGGCTGCTCTGCACTCGCGCAAGCTGCGTGCTTTCGACGAGCCGCCGTTCCGTTAAACCCAACGGTTTCTGATTAAACTTCAAAAGGCCGTCCTGAAAAGGGCGGCCTTTTTCGTGGGTTATGATCTCAAGTAACAGCTATAAAAAAAGTACTTTACAAAACAAAGCAAGCAAGGGATAAAAGTACCAACAGGAGGAAACACCCATGTCCCAACATTCTCAAACCGATGTTCATAGCGACATCGCCTATATGAAATCGCTGGCCGAAGAGGGGCGTCATGCCCCCGTCATGGTGGGGCCAATTCTGGTGGCTGCCGCCTTGTGGTTTGGTGGGGCCACCGCTGTGCAGTGGCTGATCGCTCTGGGGCGCGTGCCCTTGTCGGGCTGGGGGATTATGGGGATGTGGGTTGGGGCAGGCATCGGCTTTGCGGCCTTGCTCTATGTCCTGATCCGTAAGATCGATCTCAAAACCGGCAGCCAGACCAAGGATAATATGGCGATCGGGGCGGCTTGGTCGGCCTGTGGCTATACAATCTTTGGCTTCTGGCTGGTGCTGTTGGCCTTCGGATTCAGTTCGCAAAACTGGGCGATGATGTCGCTGATGCCTTCGGTCGTGATGATTGCCTATGGCGCGGCCTGGATGATTGCAGGACAGATTGTACGCAAGGGCTGGATGGTCCTGACGGGGGTGGTCTGTTTTGCAGGGGCTGTGGCGCTCGGCTGGTTTGCCTTCACGCACTGGATTTATCTGATCTATCTGCTGCTTTTGGCGTCAGTAGCTCTGCTGCCGGGCATGTATCTGATGAAGCTGGCCGCAAGGGCACGAGGCTGAGATGGCAGCGCAAGCTTCGGCCGATTTTGACATCAACCGCATCGACGAGGTGATTCATGGCCGCATCCGGCTGGGCATCATGGCCTATTTGTCGAGCGCCGATGTGGCTGAGTTCAGCGAACTGAAAACCCGCTTGCAGACCACGGACGGCAATCTGTCAGTCCATTTACGCAAACTGGAAGAAGCGGGTTTTGTCACTGTCGAGAAAAGCTTTCAGGGCCGCAAACCCCTGACGCGGGCACGCCTTAGCGATACGGGTCGCGAAGCCTTTATCCGCTATCTGGACCAGATTTCGGCTCTGGTTGCACAACGCTAGATGCCCTGAACGGCTAATCGGTCTAAGGAAGGCGGTCATGAGCGACCGCCTTCTTTCCTTTGAAGCCATCGATAATTTTCGCGACTTTGGCGGCTATGCTGGCGCTGAAGGCATCGTGGCGCGCGGACGACTGTTCCGCTCGGGCCAGTTGTCGCGCACCACGCAGGCCGATCAGGCCAAGCTGGAAGCATTGAACCTGCGCTGGGTGGTCGATCTTCGCCGCGCTAGCGAACGCCTCAAACAGCCCGACCGCATGCCGCAGGGCTGGCAGGGCCAGATCTTGTTCAGTGATCTGGGCGGTGACGGGCTGGCCCCGCACATCCAGTTTTTGAAAAGCGGTCAACTGACGGAAAATTCAGGGCGCGGCTATATGGCGACGACCTATGCACGCATGCCGTTTGAACCGTCGCATGTCGCTATGTTCAAGGGGTATTTCGGGGCCCTGCTACGCAATGACGGCGCATCCTTGATCCATTGCGCTGCGGGCAAGGACCGTACCGGGCTTTTGGCCTCTCTGGTCCATAGGGCGTTGGGTGTGCATGAGGATGATATCATGGCCGACTATCTGGCTACCAATACAGCCGTCAATCTGGAGGGGCGCGCCGAGGAAATGGGCCAGTGGCTGGGCAAGATGACCGGCCATCCGGTGTCGCGCGATGCGGTGGTGGCATTTTTAGGGGTGGATGCCGATTTCCTGCATCACGCCTATCGCGCCATTGAGACGCAAAGCGGGTCGTATGATGCCTATGTCCGGCAGGTGTTGGAGCTCGATAGTAAGGCGATTGGCAAGTTACGTCAGGGCTTGAGCAGCTGAGCATGTTCGAGATCAAGAAACCTCTGGCATGGTGCGATCCTGTTGCGGTGGCACAGTCTTTAAAAGACCAGCCATGGCCGCTGGCTATGGTCGCAGGTGCAGATGCCCCGAAAAAACACGGCGGACGCTGGTCATTTGTGGCCTGTGCGCCCGACAAACAGGCGGTCATTCCGCTCTGTGACGGACAGTTTGATGTTCTGGACCAGGATGCCTGGCGAAGCGGGCCGGCTGTAGGGCTGATATCCTATGATGCAGGCGCCCGACAGGCGACAGGAGCACGTGAGCATGTCTGGCCTGATCTGATCCTTGCCCGCTATCCGGCATGGCTGGCCTTTGACCATATCAAGCAACAGGTCTGGGCCTGTGGTTGGGGAAGGACCGAGGACGCAGCCAAGGGGCGGGCGGGCCTTGCGGCCAGCTGGGCGGCTCTGGTCCCTGAGCTTGAAATGCCTGCACCGCCCTCAATGGATTTTGAAGCGGAGGCTGAACCGCAAGCCTATTGCGATGCTGTGGCCGAGGTCGTGCGCCGCATCGGGGAGGGCGAACTGTTTCAGGCCAACATCGCCCGCGCTTGGCAGGGCCGGCTCAAGGCAGGAGCTCGTCCGCTCGATGTTTTTTTGCGCCTGTCCCGGCAACGCGGTGCGGCCTATGGCGCATGGTGGCAGGCTGGAGACTATGGGTTGGTATCCAACTCACCCGAACTGTTCCTGTCCTGTGATCTTGCGACCCGCCGCATCGAGACGCGCCCGATCAAGGGTACTTCTGCCCGCTATGATGATCCGCGCAAAGATGCGGCATCTGCACAGGCTCTGTCGGACAGCCTGAAGGACAGGGCCGAGAACCTGATGATTGTCGATCTGATGCGTAATGATCTGGGCCGCGTGGCCGAGATTGGCAGCGTGGTCGTCGAACGCCTGTTCGAGTTGGAAAGCCATCCAACCGTACACCACCTAACCTCGGTGGTTAGTGCCAAAATCAGGCCTGAACTGGACTGGGCGGACATATTGCGCGCCACCTTCCCTCCCGGTTCGATCACGGGGGCTCCCAAGCATCAGGCCATGAAGGTGATCGCCGAACTGGAACCCTCGCGCGGCGCATGGTGCGGCACCCTGTTTGTGCGCGGCATGGCCCTTGCGAACCATGTATCGGCTTCAGTATTGATCCGCACCGCCAGTTTCGCGCATAGGTCGGGGCAATGGCATTGGCGGGCACAAGCCGGGGCAGGTATTACCGCAGACAGTCATCCGCAGGCCGAACTGGCCGAAACTGACGCCAAGATCAGTGCGCTCCATCAGGCCCTAGCGGGGGCGCGGGCAACTGGTGCAACTGACTGAAGCCACTTCACGTGGGCGCAGATAGAACCGGCGTTTGAAGGTGGTGATATCCGACAGGAAATCGCCAAAACCCGGCACAGAAATGTCGAATGGCGAGTCATATTTATAAATGGTCTCTGCCAGAATGACGCTGTCACCTTCTTTCTCGAGGATACCCGCCGGTACCGGCACAACCTTGTCATAGCCCAAGGGCGGAGCCTTGCTGCCATAGCTCCAGTCGACGCGGGCCTCCCCCTTGTCATTGAGTACAAGGCTGGTGACTGTCCCTTCCAGGGGGGTTGACGAATAGGGCACCATAATCAAGCCGCCAACGGCGAAAAAGTCCGATAGCTGGGCAGGTGTCACGGTTCCTGCCTGCGCCACAATATCGGCCATCATCGAGGCTGAATGGCTGGCGCGGCGCTGGACCATAAAGGCCTGTGTGAACTCGATTACACCGATATAGAGGACCAGAAACAGCGGCAGTAGCAGGGCAAATTCGACGGCGGCAACGCCGTCCTGATTGCGACGGAAACGATTGCCGAAATGACGGAGGCTAAGGAAGATCTGCATCAGAACGGCTCGTTTCTAAAGGCTGTGGCCGCGTGAAGAATGGTGTCGCCATTCCCCAACCGGATCATAGCATGGCCAAGAAAGGGGCTGACGACCGGCTGTTTGTACCAGACCCGCATCAGCATGAAGCTGCGTGCCGAACCGATATCGAATTTCAGATTCTCGGGTTTGAACTCGCCATCCACCACAGGATCGGAAATGCCGGGATTGCTAAATGATGCCACTGGCTGGACGTCGATTTCGATGCGGCTCAGGCAGGCAGATTCAAAAAAAGCCATACGGGCACAGATTTCTTTTTTAAAGTCTGCGGCAGTGGCGGTTTGAGGTAACTGACCCGTGCGGATCAGGCGGCCACTGTTCAGTGTTGCCGATTCCAGAAGGGCGCTGACGGTCAGGATGATCGCCACCTCGAAAATGGCCAGCAGCAGCCCGAAAAAGGGAATGGCGACCAGCGCGAATTCAACGGCGGTGGCCCCTTCGCGGGATGTCTTGCGTGCTGTGCGGGCGTCGCGTGTGCGGAACACCATCATGGCTTGACCCTCTGAAACCGTGTGCGGCGGGCAATGGGACCGCAGCATGCATATACGGTCCTATCGCTCTGTATGGGGTTTTTCCTAAGACAAATTTGTAAAGCAAATACCTAAGGCAAACGCCGTTTGGTTACTTCTGGTCAAATGGTAACGACTTGGTAACTACGATTCCGCCTTGTGGGGTGACAGAACTTTACTTGCGTTTAAGGTATAATCTGCAAAGTCGCCTTGCATTTGGGCGCAAAGAACACTGCGCGGCCCATCGCGGGGGAGCGCTGCTGTTTCCTCCCGCTCAACGAGAGAGGACTACATATGCGTAATCTGCTGAACCGTTTCGCCAAGGATGAATCCGGCGCGACCGCAATCGAATACGGCCTGATCGCTGCCCTGATCGCCGTTGTCATTATCGGCGCTCTGGTTGCCGTTGGTGGCAACCTCAAAGAGAAGTTTACCGATGTTTCGGATGAACTGGCGACAGATCGTTCGGCTTAAGATTGGTCGGCGCATTTAGCTGTGCTGAAAAGGCCGGAGCAATCGCTCCGGCCTTTTTTCATGCTTAACGGCGCAACTATGGCTTAACCAAATTGTGTCACCGTTCGAGCATGTATTATGTCGCGAGCGCATTTCTGTTTGTGTTCCCCGCCCTGGTGATTCTGGGCGGTGTCTATGATCTGACCACCATGACCATCCCCAATTGGATATCGGTCGCTCTGCTGGGGGCCTTTATTCCAGTGGCCCTGATGCTGGGCCTATCATGGCAGGACATGGCCGTGGCGCTGGGTCTGGGCTTTGCGGCTCTGGTTATCGGTATTGCCCTGTTTGCTTTCAAGGTGCTGGGGGGTGGCGATGCCAAGTTGATGGCGGCTTCTGTGATCTGGCTGGGTGTGTCGGGGCTTTTGCCGTTTCTGGCTGTCACGGCTCTGGCGGGCGGAGCCTTATCTTTGCTGCTGATCGGGGCGCGCAAATGGGCTCCGGTTTTGCCGGTTGTGTTTCCCGAATGGATGAAGCGGTTGCTGCAACCGAAAGGTGATATTCCTTACGGGGTCGCTATTGCCGTGGGTGCGGTGTTTGCCTTTCCGTATTCGCAAATGTTGTTGAAGTTGTCGTAACCACATTTATTAGCAACATCCTTTGGATGTTCTGGTTCTGTGGCTTCAGAATAATAGCTTTTGGCGGGGCGGGCGCAGATTTCTGTAGCCCGACAACCGCCGGAGAACATCGATGAAACCTGCAAAGATTGCTGTGATCTGTGTCGCTGCACTGGCGGCTGTAGGCCTCGCGCTGGTCGTGCGTTCCATGGGGGCGTCTGACGACAAGAAGGCTACGGCCGAAGTGTCTGCGCCCGCGGCAGCAACCACCAAGGTTCTGGTCGCGGCTGTGGATCTGGAACCGGGTCGTCTGCTGACCGCAGAAGACATGACCTGGAAAGACTGGCCTGTCGCCGATGTGCACCCGGCCTTTGTGACAGATGGCTCTGTGCCCCTGCCTGCAAATGCGAACGAGGCTGCGGCTCCCGCTGCGGAAAAGAAAAAAGAAGACGGGACTGTCACCAAGGTCGTCGATGCTGTGGTGTCGCTGAATAGCCCGACAGCCCGTGACCATCTGGCTGGATCGGTCGTGCGCGAAAGCATTCTGGCGGGGGAACCCGTCCAGACGCGCAAACTGGTCCGTGCAGGCGAGAGTGGCTATATGGCTGCCTTCCTCGA
Organism: Brevundimonas sp. BH3; assembly: GCF_045345115.1. GTDB lineage: Bacteria > Pseudomonadota > Alphaproteobacteria > Caulobacterales > Caulobacteraceae > Brevundimonas. The sequence continues at coordinate 2,918,070 of NZ_CP150796.1, read as the reverse complement.
TCCGGGGATGCGCGCCATGAGTATTCCGGTTTCGGCCGATACGGCGGCGGGCGGCTTTATCCTTCCGGGTGATCGCGTGGATGTGCTTCTGACCCGCGAAGTTGATGTCCCGTCAGGCGACGACACTATCAAACGCACAGTCACCGCCACGGTACTGCAGAATCTCAAGGTTCTGGCTGTCGATCAGGCCACACAGGCTCCGACCGAAGAAAAGGCCGTTATCGGGGCCACGGCGACCCTTGAGGTCAATACCCGTGATGCCGAAACACTGGCTCTGGCTCGCGCGCAAGGTGATCTGACGATTGTGCTGCGTTCCTATGCCGATGCTGGCGGCCCGCGCGGTCTTATCCCCGGTGCGGTGCGTCGCGGCGAAGGCGCTGTTCGCGCCGCGTCCAGTGCTGCCAGTGGCGATACCCGTTCTGTGCGCATCTTCCGCGGTGACGCCACCCCCGAAGTGGTGGTGCTGCAATGAGAGGTCTTGAAATGACATCGACCCAGGGCCGTACGGGCCATGCCGTGGCCATGCTCGCAGCGGTGGCAGTGGTGGCGGGTCTGACCGCTGTGTCGTCTCCCGCGCAAGCTCAAACCCATGCCGTTGCTGCAAGCAATACGGCGACCATAACCTCGGGTTCGGCTCCGCGCCGCATCAACCTGCCCAAGGGTTCGTCCTTCTCAGTCGATCTGCCCGCCGATGTGCGCGACATTGTGGTGACCAATCCCGAGGTCGCCAATGCCATGCTGCATACGCATCGCCGGATCACCATTGTCGGTCTGACGCCGGGTGAAACCGATGCGGTGTTCGTAGGGGCCAATGGACGTGTGATCCTGACGCTGAAAGTGCGTGTGGACGCCGGCGTTTCGGCGCTTCAGGAATCCTTGACCCGCACCTTCCCCGGTTCGGATTTGCGGGTCGAAGCGGTCAACGACAATATCGTTCTGAGCGGGTCTGCCGCAAATATGGGTGATGCGGAACGTGCTGCGCAACTGGCCCGCGCCCATGCCTCCAGCCCTGACAAGGTCGTCAACATGATTTCGATCAACGGATCGGATCAGGTGACCCTGCGCGTGCGCGTGATCGAGGTACAACGCAATGTCATCAAGCAACTGGGCTTTGATACCAATGCGGTCATCGGACGGCTTGGGGATCCGCAATGGTTAATCGGTCAGGCCGCAACCTGGGGGATCAATGGCAGCTTCCTGGGTAGCGGTTCGGCAGGCTGGTCACACGACACCACCAAAAACTACCAAATGCAGATGCCTTGTGGTCCAGGCTGGCCTGCGGGGGCTATGTGCCCTGTAACGGTAAATGGTGGTGCCCCAGGTGACCCCAGTAACTGGGACACGGCGCAGCCCGGCACAGGTCCCGGATCGGATGGCTTGAACAAGGGCTCGGCCACTTTGAAGGCTTTCGAGCGAGTAGGGCTGGTACGCACCCTTGCAGAGCCAAACCTGACCTCGGTGAATGGCGAGGCTGCGAGCTTCCTTGCTGGTGGTGAGTTCCCTGTGCCGGCCAGTCGTGACCGGGACGGGCAAGTGTCGGTGGAGTACAAGCCTTATGGCGTTGGTCTGTCATTCCGTCCGGTTGTCCTTTCCGAGGGGCGCATCAGCTTGCAGGTCAAGATTGAGGTGTCCGAACTCAATCCGGCCTCGGGCCTGACAATTGGTGCGGGTACGCCGTCCTCGATCACTCTGCCGGGCCTGACGGTCCGCCGCAGTGACACGACGGTGGAGCTTCCGTCGGGCGGGGCCATGATGATTGCGGGCCTGTTGCAGGAAAGCACACGTCAGGCTGTGGACGCGCTTCCGGGTATGACCAATCTGCCGGTCCTCGGCAGCCTGTTCCGCTCGCGCGACTACCAGATGGGTGAGACCGAACTGGTGGTGATTGTCGAGCCCTACATCGTCAATCCGACAGCTCCGGCTCGGATGCAAACACCGGCAGATGGTTTGCGTATCGCCACCGATGCCCAGTCAATTTTCTTTGGACAGTTGAACCAGGTCTATGGCGCACCGGCCCCGAGTGTTTCGGGTGCAGGGTGGCAAGGCCCGGTCGGCTATGTGATCGAGTGACCCCGATGATGAACCGATCCTTCTTTACCTGCCTGATGATGGGCGCAGCCTTGGCTATGGGGGCTTGCGTCGGTCCGGACGCCAATCTGGACATGACCACAGCCAGCCGCACACCGCTGTCGCGCTATATGCTTCAGGTCGAACCCGATCAGGACCGTATCGCGCTGGCGGTCCGCACCGATGCCCTGTCCGCCAACCAGCAATCGGCTGTGGCGGCTCTGGCGAGCCGGTATCGCGCAAGTGGTGCAGAGCGGCTCTTGATCGAGGTGGCCGACCAGACCGATAGCGCCAATGCCCGAATGATTGGCCATGTGATCAGGGCGCTGGAAACCTATGGCGTGGCGCGCCACCAGATCAGTGTAACCAACTATGAGGCCCCTGCAGCCAATGCGCCTCTGGTGGCCGGATTTGCAACCATCCGTGCACAGGTGCCCCAGTGCGGCAGTCAATGGGGCAATCTCAGCCGCACGGGCAATAATAACGGTGCCTCTAACTTCGGTTGTGCGGTAAACGCCAATCTTGCGGCGCAGATTGCCGATCCGAGGGATATTGTGGCTCCGCGCACCATGACCCCGCCCAGCGCCCAGCGCCGCACGGTTGTGTTTGATGCCTATCGTCAGGGCCAGACTACTTCTGCCCAGCGCGAACAGCTCCTGTCTTCTGCGCGTGTTTCCGACGTTGTTGAGTAAGTTATGACCAAGTCACCCCCCGCAATCGATCCTCTGGATGGCTTTGAGATCGATGACGATTTTTTGGAAACGATCTCCAACCTGATTGCGGAAGACGGTGCGGGCGATGTTGCTGTAGCCAAGGGGGCGGCGGAGCTGAATGACGAGCCGGAACCCGAGAATTTTCTTAAAAGTGCGCTTAGTCGGGTCGAGGAATCATTTTCGGTATCGGCAGGACAGTCCGAATCTTTGTCCAGAACGTCTGCCGAACCTCTAGAGGCATCTGATATGTCTGCATTGAAGTACGCATCTGAAACGTCGGTTTATGAGGAGCCGGTCACGACGTTTGAGCTGGAAGACATCGAGGTGGTGGAGGCTCCGCGTCCTGCTGCTGCAACCGGTGCCGGGGCTACAGTCGTGGATATGCCGGTGACGGCCGTACGTGATGAAACTCCTCACTCCAGTGCTTTCCAGAACGAAGCGGATACGGTCGTGTCTTCCTCGACCATGCCGGTTCTGGCCGGTGGTGGCGGACTGGATTTTGATGCTCAGGCCGTGGATGTGTCCATTCCGCGCATTGCTGTCCATATCTTTGCCGAACGCCAGGACACACTGGCCGCTGCCGAGCGCGCCGCACAGGATCGCCGAATGTCCCGCGCCACCACGCAGGTGCGCGTCGGCGGTATTGCGGCTGCGATCGAGACCTACCAGCACGAACCGACCCCGCCGCTGATCCTAGTCGAATGTATGAAGGATGCGCGCAGTCTGCTGGGCGAGATCGACCAGTTGGCCGAGGTTTGCGATGCGGGTACCAAGGTGGTCGTTGTCGGCGCTACCAACGATATTCTGCTGTATCGCGAACTGATGCGTCGTGGCGTTAGCGAGTATCTGGTTGCCCCGATCCAGCCCCTGCAATTGATTGCCGCCATTGGCAGCCTGTTCAATGATCCGGACCAGCCTTTTGTCGGTCGCACGATCGCTTTTGTAGGCGCGCGGGGCGGTTCGGGCTCTTCGTCTGTGGCGCACAATACTGCGTTTGCCATGTCCGAACGTATCGGCGTGAATACGGTTATTGTGGATTATGATTTGCCGTTCGGCACATCGGGTCTGAACTTCAATCAGGACCCGCTGGGCGGGGTTGCAGATGCCCTGAGCCAGCCGCAACGTCTGGATGCGACCTTGCTGGATCGTATGATGGTGCGTTGTTCGGACCGTCTCAGTCTGTTTGCCGCTCCGGCCACACTCGACAATGACTGGGATATCGACGCCGACGCCTTTGACGAGGTGACAAACCGTATCCGCAGCACGGCTCCGTTTGTGGTGCTGGACCTGCCGCATACATGGTCCAGCTGGATGCGCCAGCAACTGATCTCCGCAGACGAGGTGGTTCTGGTGGCTACACCCGATCTGGCCTCCTTGCGCAATGCCAAGAATCTGGTCGACCTTATCCGTCAGGCCCGCCCAAATGATGCTCCGCCGCGTGTGGTGCTTAACCAGGTCGGGATGCCGGGCCGACCCGAAATTCCGGCCAAGGAATTCGGACAGGCTCTGGGCATACATCCGGCGCTCAGCATTCCATTTGATGCCAAGGTGTTCGGTGCGGCGGCCAATAACGGCCAAATGATCCTCGACAGCGCGGCCAAGACCAAGGCGGCCGAGGCGTTCGAAACCTTGGCCCAGATCGTGTCCCAGCGTCAGATACCAGCCACTTCGTCGACCAAGGCGCGTAAAACATCTGTAGGCCTTGGTGGCCTCTTCAAAAGGCGCTGATTAAATGTTCGGCAAGCGGCAATCGACAGCAACCCCTCCTTCCGGCGTCATAGCTCCGGAAGAGCCGGTTGCTGCGCGCCTTGATCCTGCGTCAAAACGGCCATCTCCCGCCGTTGACCTGACACTGGATCAGGCAGCGGCTTCGCCGGTACGTCCGAAGAAGATTGCCGAGCCTTCGATTGACGGCTTCGGCCTTGAGGAGCTGGAGGGCCAGATGGCCGCCCCCGCTCCCGAGAAAAAGGCTGGCTCGCGAAAGTCTTCCGGTCTTGAGCAGATCAAGAAAGCTCAGGCCGTCACCGAGATCGTTCGCGAGCAGAGTGACTATTACCACGCCACGAAGACCACCATCTTCAACGCGCTGATGAATACGATCGACCTGTCGCAACTGGCCCAGCTGGACCAGAAGGCCGCGCAGGAAGAAATCCGCGACATCGTGGCCGAACTGGTGGCGATCAAGAACGTCTCCATGTCGGTGGCCGAGCAGGAGCATCTGGTTCAGGACATCGTCAACGATGTGCTGGGCTATGGTCCGCTGGAGCCGCTGCTGGCGCGCGATGACATCGCCGACATCATGGTGAATGGCGCGAACCGCGTCTTTATCGAGGTGGGCGGCAAGGTCCAGCTGACCAATGTCCGTTTCCGCGACAATACGCAGTTGATGAACATCTGCCAGCGCATCGTGTCGCAGGTCGGTCGCCGTGTGGACGAAAGCTCGCCCATCTGCGACGCTCGTCTGCCGGATGGTTCGCGTGTGAACGTGATCGCCCCGCCGCTGGCGATTGATGGTCCGACCCTGACCATTCGTAAGTTCAAAAAAGACAAGCTGACCATGCGCGATCTTGTCGAGTTTGGCTCGATGAGTCCCGATGGCGCACGTGTGCTGGGCGTGATTGGTGCGGCACGGTGTAACGTGCTGATCTCGGGCGGTACGGGGTCGGGTAAGACCACGCTCCTCAACACCATGACCGCCTTCATCGATCCGACCGAGCGCGTCATCACCTGTGAAGACGCCGCCGAGCTTCAGCTACAGCAGCCCCACGTCGTGCGTCTGGAAACGCGTCCGCCGAACCTTGAAGGCCAAGGCCAGATCACCATGCGCGATCTGGTGAAGAACTGTCTGCGTATGCGCCCCGAACGCATCATCGTCGGCGAGGTCCGTGGCCCCGAAGCCTTCGACCTTCTTCAGGCTATGAACACCGGCCACGACGGTTCGATGGGCACGCTGCACGCCAACTCCCCGCGCGAAGCCATCAGCCGTATGGAATCCATGATCACCATGGGCGGCTATGGTCTGCCTTCAAAGACCATCCGCGAGATGATTGTCGGTTCGATCGACATCATCATTCAGGCAGCGCGTCTGCGCGATGGCTCACGTCGTATCACCCACGTGACCGAGGTTGTCGGCCTCGAAGGCGATGTGATCGTGACGCAGGATCTGTTCGTCTATGACATCACCGGCGAGGACGCGGCCGGTCGCGTCAGTGGCCGCCACCGCTCGACCGGCATTGCTCGTCCACGCTTTTGGGACCGTGCCCGCTATTATGGCCTCGAGCGCGAACTGGCCGACGCTTTGGACGCCTCGGAGTAAAAACGATGATGATGGTCCTGGCGGCTGTTCTGGCCTTTATCACCATCGGCGGGATCGGCTGGGTTCTGGTGGGTGGCGACGATAGTGCCAGCGATGGCGTCAAACGTGCCAAGGCCCTGACGGCTGCCCGCCCGTCCACCACGCAGGGTAAGCGGACCAATACGCCGGTCACAGCGGAAACACGTCGTAAGCAGATTCTGAGTCAACTTCAGGAAGCCGACCGTCGCGAACGTAAGGCCCGGGTCAGTCTGACTGCGCGTATCCGACAGGCGGGCCTGTCCATGTCGGTGCGGACCTTTATTATCTTTAGCGTGCTGGCGGGTCTGGTCGGCTTTGTCCTGCCGTTTATTCTGGGCCTCAATATTTTTGTGTGTCTGGGATTGATGGTCATTCTGGGCGTAGGGCTTCCACGCTGGTTCCTTGGGTTTCTGGCCAAGGGGCGGATCAAAAAGTTTTCAGCGTCTTTTGCCGATGCCATCGATGTTCTGGTGCGCGGTATCAAGACCGGTCTGCCGGTGAATGACTGTTTCAAGATTATCGCCCGTGAAAGCCCCCAACCTCTGGGCGGCGAGTTCCAGCGCCTGCTCGAAGGTCTTGGAGTGGGCATGTCTTTGGCCGAGGGGCTGGAGCGCATGTACGAGCGCATGCCGACGCCGGAACTGAAGTTTTTCAGCATCGTCATTGCTATTCAGCAAAAGACAGGCGGCAACCTCGCCGAGGCGCTGAGCAACCTGACGACGGTTCTGCGGGCCCGCCGTCTGATGCGCGAGAAGATCAAGGCCATGTCGTCCGAAGCTGTGGCTTCGGCCCTGATTATCGGCTCGCTGCCCCCCTTGGTGATGACCATCGTGATGGTCACCAGTCCCAGCTATATGATGACCATGTTCACCGATATGCGAGGCCAGTTCATGCTGCTGGGCGCAGCCTGCTGGATGGGGATCGGCATTTTCGCCATGAAGCAAATGATCAACTTCAAGATCTGACGGAGGACAGGATATGGAAGACTTCATCCGTTTCGTGACCACACCGCAGAATCTGCTGTCGATCGGTGTGGGTGTCGCGGTCTTTGCTTCGATCTTTACCCTGCTGAGCGGCATGGTCGGCGGCAAAAGTCTGGATAAGCGCATCAAGCATGTTGCAGATCGGCGTGATGAACTTCGACGTCGATCACGGGCTTCGATGCAGGGGGGCGCTACGCCTTCGCTACGCCAGACCGACGAAGGCTTTAAAAAGCGGGTCGTCGACCGTTTGAAAATCTCGACCCTGCTGGAAGACCCCAAGGTCACCGAGCAGATCATGCAGGCGGGTTTTCGCGGGCAGAGGCCGGTTACAACCTTCTATTTCTTCCGCTTCTTCACGCCGCTTGTACTGGCGGCAATTGCAGGTTTTTACCTGTTTGTCCTGACCGACCTACCTGTGCCCCTGATGACCAAATTCGCGGGCGTGGCAGTGGCGATTGCGATCGGTTTTTATGGACCGAACATCTATCTGTCGAACCACATCCAGAAGCGTCGCCAGAAGATTGTCGAGGCCTTCCCGGATGCACTGGATCTTTTGCTGATCTGCGTGGAATCGGGCATGTCCATCGAGGCGGCCATCCAGAAGGTCAGTCAGGAAATCGGCACCCAGTCGCTGGAACTGGCCGAGGAGCTGAGCCTGATGTCGGCCGAGCTATCCTATCTGCCGGATCGCCGTATGGCCTATGATAATCTGGCAAAGCGCACCAATCATCCGGGCATCAAGTCTGTCGCGACGGCTATGACGCAGGCCGAAACCTATGGCACGCCGCTCAGCACGGCTCTGCGGACTATGGCCAAGGAAAACCGCGAGCTTCGTCTGGCCGCCGCCGAGAAAAAAGCGGCGGCTCTTCCGGCCCAGCTGACCGTACCGATGATTATCTTTTTCCTGCCCGTGCTGTTCGTGGTCATCATGGGACCGGCCGCTATCAGCATCATGGATATGATGGGCAGCTAGGCTTTTAGCCTTCGAGCAGAGCTTTCAGACGCGCATTCATGTCGAGGAATGCCGGGCGGATACGCGCGCGATGTTTGTCATGGAATAATTCGCCGCGTAGACCTGAAAAGGTGATGCCATTGGTGACAATGGTGGCACCCTTCTCGACTTCATCCAGCAAAATGAAACGCGTCGACGCCGACAGGAAGCCTCGCTTCTCGCTCCAGATCAGCTTACCGGCAGGAACCCATTCGGAAACGCTGGCCTGCACATGGCGTTCGCGCAACTCCGGGAAAGCCTCGCGAAAATGCAGAGGGGTAGCAAACCCGATCGAGCCTTCTACGTCGCGCTCATAGGGGTTCCACTTTTGCCAGATGGCAAGGTCTTCGATCACTTCCCAGATCTGCTCTGCCGAAGCGCGAATGCCGATACGGTTGTCGATGCGGGTGCTTTCCATATCCCTGCCTGTGACACGACCTAGCGGCGGATGAAAGTGGCTATAGGGCTACCACGCTCAAAAAAAACAGGTGGGATCACATCGACGCAGCCGGCGTTTGAGTGACGTAACCTTGAGGCATTGAGGCCCGCATGAGCAAGATTCCCGTAGAGTTGCCGCCGGATCCTTATCCTGAGCCACTTACCAAAGGCGCAGACAAGAACGGGTTGGCCAGCACGAACATCCTTTTGTTTGTTCTATCCTTTGCCGTCACATTTGGTCTGGTGTGGCTGTTACTGGAAATTTTCTAGGCGGCGGCGCAAGAGGCGGTTATGGCATGGCAAACGAAAGGTCTTTAGCCATGATCAAACGCATTCAGCCTGACGCCCGTATGAGTCAGGCCGTTGTCCATAATGGCGTTGTCTATCTGGCCGGTCAGGTCGGCGAACCCCACGAGGATGTGGCGGACCAGACGCGCACGGCGCTTGCCGAAATCGAATCCTTGCTGGCCGAGGCTGGCAGCGACAAGTCCAAAATCTTGATGGCGACAATCTGGATGGCCGACATGGCCGACTTCGAAACTATGAATAAGGTCTGGGATGCGTGGGTCGATACAGCCAATCCACCGGCCCGTGCGACGGGTGAGGCCAAGCTGGCGACCCCAGATTATCGCGTTGAAATCATTGTGACGGCAGCGATCTGATGAGCGACCATTCCGAACTTGAACGCTTTCGCGCCGCGCGTGTCACGGCGTTTTATCGTCTGGACCTGATCGAAAAGGGGGCCCAGCTGCATTACGAGGACGGTACGCCGGTCGATATGCAGTCCGAGGCCGCCCGCCTCAAAGAACAGGTTGCCGACATGGATCGCCGCATCCGCAATCTTGAAGACAAGATCAAACGTCAGGCCCTCAACTAGGGCTGAACTGTCAGTTGGTGGCGGTCGCCGCTGCCGTGGCTTCCCCGGTTTCGACCGGTTGCAGCCGCAGGGGCGACTGTTTGCCCGCATCGGTTGCGGCAGTCGGAGCTTCGCGCGCTGCGGCATTGTCCATCAGCAGCGGAGCCAGTGCGAAGACTGCAACCAAAGCCCCCAACAGTAGAGCCAGTATCGCAACGCTCAACATCACTATGCCTGTGCGGCGACGACGGCGGCCGATTCCCGTGCGGACATTGCGGACGATGATATACCGTGTGCCGCTAAAGGCCTCGGAACCGATGATATTGTGTTGGGACATAACAGGCACGCTCCCGATCCATACTGACTATATTTCAAGTCAGCGGACCGGTGCGGCCAAACAATGTCCGTGAAATGATCGTCATGTGTCCACGGACACACAAGTGCGATATCGGACGCTTACAACGACAGGTTGATTGTACGACCGTTGCGGATATGCACCTGCTGCATCAACACAGTGACCGGTCCCTGACCGGCACGCACCGGCGCAATCACATACCAGCGACCGTCCGGAAGATTGCTGAAGCCGAAGCGGTTATTCTCGCAGGCGGTCGAACGCACGAAGTCCCGATAGTCGGCACTGGTGTCCGGCACGGTGCGGGCGCGCACCACATCGGCAGGAAGCTGGGCGCGGGAGTTGGATCCGTACAGGGTCTGGAAGCGGGCATCCGTATAGGGGGTGGCGGGCGTCAGGCCAACCGAGCCGACACAGGAAAAGGCCGCACCGTCTTGTGTCGAGGTCACCTGCCCCTGAATACCCCCCCGGCCCTGCGCACTGGACCAGACAAAATCGGCACGGTCAAAAGCGCCCGAAGCCACAGGTGCCGGTCCGCTCCCCATGGGCACAGTCGAACAGGCTGCAAGAGCGACAGCTCCGAGCATGGCCGAAACCGTCAGGGATTTGCGGGCGACTTGGAAGGCTGTGCGCGACATGGGAACCTCGTTCGCAGGGGGGTGATCCAAGGAATATCCCTATGGGATGACCTGTATGATGACGCAGTGTCAAGCTTGTCCGCAAGCTTGCGGTGGTTCACAACAGCTCAAAATAGCACCGGCAAATTCAGTGGCCGGATAACAATATAAGAGGAAGCCCGCGTTCTCATATGACAGTCCGCTTTGAAGATATTCGTGAGGCTCAACAGCGCATTGCCGGTCAGGTCGACCGCACACCTGTTCGCTATTCGCGTCGTTTGTCGCAACTGACCGGTGTCGATATCTGGATCAAGTTCGACAACCTGCATTTTACAGGCTCGTTCAAAGAGCGCGGGGCGCTTAACCGTCTGTTGCAGCTGACGCCCGAAGAGCGCAAGCGTGGTGTGGTGGCCGCTTCTGCCGGCAACCACGCCCAGGCTCTGGCCTATCATGGTGGCCGTCTCGGTGTGCCGGTCACCATCGTCATGCCCGAGGGCACCCCCTTCGTGAAGGTGGATGGCACGCGCGCCCACGGTGCCAATGTGGTCATCCACGGCCTCGACTTCTCGGCCTCGACCGAGGAGGCTCACCGTCTGCGCGAAGAGAAGGGTTTTATCTTTGTCTCCGCCTTTGACGATGAAGGCATTGTCGCGGGACAGGGGGTCTGTGGTCTGGAGTTCGTAGAGGACGTGCCGGAACTGGATGCCCTGATTATTCCGATCGGTGGCGGCGGTCTGATTGCGGGTAGCGCTATCGCGGCCAAGGGCCTGAAGCCCGATATCAAGATTTTCGGTGTCGAGGCCGCCCGCTATCCATCCTTCACCGCGCGGCGCGCGGGCAAGCCGCCGGTCTGCACCGGCCAGACCATTGCCGAGGGCATTGCCATCAAGGCCGTGGGCGACATTCCGTTTGCGCTGGCCGATCCTTTGATCGACGAGGTGTTCGTCTGCGAGGAAGCGGATTTCGAAAAGGGCGTGGCTCTTTTGGCGACGCTGGAAAAGACAGTCGCAGAAGGTGCAGGGGCCGGTGGCCTTGCCGCCATTCTAGCCAATCCCGAACGCTTCAAGGGTATGAAGATCGGGATCGAGTTGACCGGCGGCAATATCGATGCGCGGATGCTGGCCGTAGTACTGAACCGCGAAATGGTGCGCGAGAAACGCCTGATTGTTTACCGCATCCTCGGTGATGACCGCCCGGGCATGTTGTCGGCTATGGCGGCAGTGATCGGCGGTCTTGGCGGCAATATTATTGATGTGGTCCACAACCGTCTTGCGCTAGACGTGCCGGCCAAGGGGGCCGAGTTCGACATCATGGTCGAAACCCGCGACGCCCGTCACGCCGAGGACATCGGCCAAGCCTTGAAGGACAAGGGTTATGAACTTCGCATGGGCTAAGCCCGCAAGTATTGCCATGATCGCGGCACTGGCTCTGGCGGCCTGTGGTCGTTCGGAAAATGTCTCCGGCGCGGATGCCGAGGCCGCCAAAAAGGCGGCACAGGAATTCCTGATCGAGAACAGCAAGGTCGAGGGTGTCAAATCCCTGCCGTCGGGACTGCAGTACAAGATCGTCACCTCGGGTCCGGCGGACGGCAAGTCGCCGGACAGCAATGATCTGGTCAGCGTCCATTATGAAGGCACGCTGACGGACGGCACGGTGTTCGATAGCTCGTTCGGTCGCGGTTCGCCCGCCGTCTTCGCCCCCGATCAGGTGGTGAAGGGCTGGACCGAGGCCCTGCAACTGATGCGCCCCGGTGACGAGTGGTATCTCTATGTGCCGCCGGAACTGGGTTACGGTGAAAATCAGGCAGGGCCTATTCCGGCCCATTCAGTGCTGGTGTTCCGCCTTCAGGTGCTGAACGTCGCCGACGTGCCGGGCGGCCATAAGGGTGGCGCACCCGCCAACGGCTAACGGATCTTTAGTCCAGCCATTCGCTCCTGACCGCAGCCTCCGGCTCGGTCGGGAGCTTTTCTTTTTTGAGCGCTGTAAAACGTGCGGGGGACAGTGCCTTCAGTGCCCAGATGGCGGTGCCACGCACTACTATATCCGCATCATCGACCAGACGTTCCACCAGCGGCACCAGAGCCGCATCGCCCGAATTACCCGCCGCATGCAGGACGTTGCGGATAAAGCGGTTACGCCCGATCCGCTTGACAGGGCTCTTGGTAAACAGGGCTCGGAACGCCGCATCATCCAGCACCAGAAGATCAGCCAGCTTGGGCGTGATGAAATGCTCGCGCGCCTGCAGTCGTGTCTCGGATGCGGCCTGCGCGAACTTGTTCCACGGACAGGCGGCCAGACAGTCATCACAGCCATAGATGCGGTTACCCGTCGCCGTGCGGAATTCTTGCGGCCACAGACCACCATATTCGATGGTCAGATAGGACAGGCAGCGCCTTGCATCGATCTGGAACGGGGCCGGAAAAGCCTTGGTCGGGCAGGCATCCAGACAGCTACGGCACGAGCCACAGCTTTCCTTGCCTTGCGCATCCGGCTCCAGCTTGGCGGTGGTCAGGATCGTGCCGATAAAGAACCAGCTGCCCAGATCGCGACTGACCAAATTAGTGTGCTTGCCCTGCCAGCCCATACCGGCCCGCTCGGCCAGCGGTTTTTCCATCAGGGGCGCGGTATCGACAAATACCTTCACATCCTGACCTAGGCGGGCGGCAATCTGTCCGGCCAGTATTTTCAGGCGGCCCTTGATGATCTCGTGATAATCATCTCCGCGCGCATAGACCGAAATATAGCCGTCCGAAGCCTGTTCCAGTTCGGGGCGTGGATCATGGTCGGGCCCATAGTTCATGCCCAGAACTATGGCGCTGACGGCTTCGTCCCACATGCCGTTCGGGTGGCGGCGGCGTTCCAGCGTGGTCTGCATCCACTCCATATCGCCATGGCGCTCGGCCTCGACAAACTGTTCCAGTCGCTCGCTGGCGGGCCATGCCTCGCGGACATCGGCAAAGCGGCACACGCCGAACCCCAGTTCAGCGGCGCGTTTGCGGATAAAGTCTCTAGGATCGGCGGCCATATCCGCCCTTTAGCCCTGACAGGTGTCAGAAATCCAGATCGGTATACCAACTGGCAGGGGAAACCCCCGGCAGGCGGTCCGACAAAAGCGCACGGAAACAGGGTCGCGACTTGATCTTGGAATACCACAGCTTGAGCGAGGGGATGACGCCCCACGGCATCTCGCCAAAATAGTCCAGCGCCGAGATATGGCCTGCGGCCACAAGGTCGGCCTGACTAAGGCGACGCCCCGCCAGCCATTCGCGCGTCGAGGCCAGCTCTTCCAGCATGGCCAGATGCTGTTTCAGTGCCTCGCGACCTTCGCGAAGTTGGCGCGCATCGGGCGGACCAAGACGCAAGAGCGGCTTTTCCACGCGCTCGTGCAGCAGGATGGAATCCACATCATCCGAAAAACGTCGGGTAAACCATGTGGTCAAACGGCGGGCCTCGGCACGTTCGAACACATCGGATGGCAACAGGACGTCGCCTTTGGCACGATCCTCGATCCAGCCCAGAATGGCGTCCAGCTCGCACAGGTTCAGCGGTTTACCGCGTTCCACCACCGCCAGAACCGGCGGCATACCCGATGCATTCAGCTCGAACAGCGGACAGTTCTCATCCCACGGACGCACAGGCTCTTCGGCCCATTCAATCTTGGCTTCGCCCAGCGCCAGACGCGCCGCACGCGAGGCGGGATGGAAGGCGAAATGATAGAGAATGGCGGGTGCGGACATTTGTCCCACTCAATGCACACCGCGCGTTAAGAGTGCGTTTACTGAAAGCGGTATCGCACAAAAATTTCAACGGAAAACCGAAGCTTCTTCGTGCGCGGAATCGCCGCCCCCTAGCCCCACGGACCACTGGCCGGTGCGGCAATGTCTTCCACAGCCTGTGCTACCGCCGGGGCCGGATCGGCATGGATGATGATGTCGGCATGGGGATAGCGGGCCAGAACGCGTTTTTCGGCCGCATCCACAATAGCGTGGGCCTCGGCCAGACTGAGCGAGGCATCCAGATCGACATGCATCTGTGCCATCAGGATGTTGCCGGAAATGCGGGTCCGCAACTGGTGCACATTACGGATACGCGCATCGTCCAGCACAGCGGCTGTAATACCGTTGAGGTCGTCATCGGGGGCGGCCGCATCGAGCAAATGCTTTGTCGTTGTCTTGAGAAGACCCAGCGCGCCCCAGCCCAGCCAGACCGCCACCACCAGACCTGCGGCCGCATCCAGCCCGGGCGCATTCAGCAGGCTGCCGGAAATAATCCCGATCAGAACCACCACATTGGCAGCAAGGTCGGCGGAATAGTGGGCGCGATCTCCGGCCACGGCCAGCGAACCCGAAGCCTTGATGGCGCGCGACTGTTTCCAGATGAGCCACCCTGTCAGCGCAATGGAGACGACCATCACGCCTATGCCCCAGACGCCCCCGCCGACCGGCTCAGGCTTGAAGATATGACGGATCGCTTCCAGACCGATAAAGACCGCCGAGGCCATGACCAGTCCGGACTGGACCAGAGCGGATAGGCTTTCAGCCTTGCCGCGACCATAACGATGCTCGGCATCGGGCGCAGCCGCGGCCCAACGCACGGCAAAAAAAGTGCCGATCGAGGCCACAAGGTCCAGCGCCGAATCGGTCAAGCTGGCCAAAATGGATACCGACCCCGATGCGCCATAGGCAAAGGCCTTGAGGATCACCAGTGCAACAGCAACGCCCACACTAAGGGTGGTGATGTGACGATTGGTGGCGGCGAGGTCGGTTGTAGGCTGTGTCATTTTGCTGTTGTCGCGCAAAAGCTGTTTTTCGCCAATGGCGGCCAGGGCCGCAGGGGACTAAGACAGTGTGGTTTAACAGGTTTGGCGACAAGGATGCCAAGCTCATTTTCGGCGAGGACAGATGGCAGATTGGCTGATTGCGATCCTGATGGGGATTGTCGAGGGTTTGACGGAATTTATTCCGGTGTCCTCGACGGGGCATTTGCTGTTGCTGGGGCATTTCCTCGGCTTTGAAAGCACGGGCAAGACATTTGAAATTGTCATCCAGCTGGGCGCGCTTTTGGCGATCATCAGCCTGTATTTCAAAAAGCTGTGGCATCTGGCAACGCGCTGGCCGTTCGATCCCGAGGCGCGCCGTTTTATTATCGGTCTTCTGGTGGCCTTCTTGCCCGCTGTAGTGATCGGCTTTGCGGCCTACGGGTTCATCAAACAGGTTTTGTTCGAGACACCAGTGGTCATCTGTGTGGCTCTGATCATTGGCGGCTTCCTGCTTTTGTGGCTGGATCGCATGAAAAAAATGCCTGTCTATCTGGATGCCGACAAATATCCGATCCGCATCTATTTCCTGATCGGCCTGTTCCAGTGCCTGGCCATGATTCCCGGCGTTTCGCGCTCGGGCGCAACCATTGCCGGTGGCCTGCTCTTGGGGACCGACAAGCGTTCGGCGGCCGAGTTCAGCTTCTTTCTGGCTCTGCCGACTATGGGGGCAGCAGTCTTCTATGACCTGTTCAAGAATCGCGCGAACCTGAATTTCGACGATATGGGCCTGATCGTGATAGGTTTTGTTTCGGCCTTTATTGCGGGCTTGGCCGTGGTGAAACTGTTGCTCGACTTTGTATCGCGCCGCGGCTTTGCCCCGTTTGCATGGTGGCGGATCATTGTCGGTGTCGTGGGCCTGATCGGTCTGGCCCTGACCGGCGGTTTCTAGTCGCAAAAGAAAAGGGGCTCCGTCGGGAGCCCCTTTTTTGTGTCTGCAAGATAGCCTTATCCGGCGATCTGGGCCGCGTATTGGCCGCCATCGCGATAGCGCCACAGATAGCCCTCGGCGACAGCCTTCATGCCGGTCGGCTCCATGCCCAGATCGGCAAAGCCCTTGGCACCGTCAGCCACTACATTGTCATTGTCCAACAGCTTGACCTGATCGACCGTCAGGGCAGGCGTCAGGCCTACAACTGCTGGAATCTGGGCGAGGCTGGCAATGGCGCGTGCGGCCACGGATGGCAGCGGCAGGACCAGACGGTCACGACCGGTTTCACTCAGCACATAGTCGATGATTTCCTTCATCGTCCAGACGGCGGGGCCGCCCAGTTCGAAGGTTTCACCGCCATAGCGGTTATCGGTGGCCAGACGGCTGATGGCCTCGGCCACATCGGTCACATGGACCGGCTGCATGCGAGTTTCACCGGCCACCAGCGGCATGACCGGCATACGGGCGGCCATGTTGGCAAAGCGGTTCAGGAAACCGTCCTCGCTGCCGAAAATCACCGAAGGACGCACCACGATGGCGTTCGGGAAGGCTGCGCGCACAGCGGCCTCGCCCTCGCCCTTGGTGCGGGCATACAAGGCCTTTGAGTCCGCATCGGCACCGATGGCCGAGACATGGACCAATTGCTTCACACCGGCTGCCGTGGCAGCCTGCGCAATATTACGGGCACCATCAACGTGCATGGCCTGGAATTTGCGACCGCCCGTCTCGAACAGGATACCGACCAGATTGATCGCGACATCTGCCCCTTTGAGGGCCATGGCGACATCCTCGGGATTATTGATGTCGCAACGCGACAATTGCACCTGACCGACATCGCCGGTCATACGCAGTTCATAGGCTAGCGCAGGCTTTCGCACGGCGATACGGACGCGCCAGCCGCGACGGGCCATGGCACGAGCCACCTGGGTGCCGACAAAGCCCGAGCCACCGAAGATGGTCACAAGACCGGGGGCGAGTTCAGCCATTCTATGCGTGCTCCAACACCTTGCTGCGCCCATATCTGGATGGCGCGCAGCGAATTCTCTGCGCGGGGCTTAACCGATGACAGCCGCGCCCGCAACAAAGGCCCGTCATAAGGGCGAGAAACTCGACTTTTGGCCCATCCCTCATCGCGATAGAATACCGCTTGCCGACTAAGGGCGTACAGTCGTGTCTCCCAAGCCACGCGGGAACAGATTGTGGCGCGAACGGGAACAAAACCGGACATAACCGACTCTCGATCAGGCGTGGATATGGCATGAGGGGAGCGAAACGCTTCTGTCGGTGCATTCATATCTGTTGGGCAACCTGACCCCCGGGACGAAAGGTTCGAGTGATGATCGCGGCTTTGACCTTGCTGTTGCTGGCGGGGCTAAATCCTACTGCACAGACTGTCGTCCGCACACCGCCGGTGGTAAGGGCGAAACCGCCCGTGACCCATAGAGTGCCCTCTACGCCGCCTGGTATTTCCGAGCGACCTGCTCCTCAGCCTGCACCACCGGCCCCGCCTGTGCGTGTGCGCCCTCCGGTTATTGCGGCGGCTGTTCTGGACACGATCACACCGTCTCTTCGCGAAGCCGTTGTATGTGCTGCACATATGGAGTTGCTGATGGAACGGTTGTCGGCACGCGGGCAGGACGCCGAGGCCCCGGTGATCCTGATTGAGGAATATTGGCAGACCCGTCTGCCCGACCCGGACGGTCCCGATCCGGTGCCGGTCGAAACCTTTGTGGCGATCAAGGACACACTGGACGCCAGCGCCAATGAAATGCCCAGCCACTATCTGCGCGGGCTTCAGGACTGCGTTATCAGTGCGGCGCGGGATGGTGCGCTCAGCGACTGACCGGCTGCCATCTGTAAAAAAAAGCCGCCCCTCATGTGAAGGGCGGCTTTTTATTTTAAGCGGTGCCGTCCTTAAGTATGGCCCACCACAGCATCGACCGAGCTGGTCGTGACGGGGTGATAGAGAGGGCGCGTCTTGGCATAGATGCGCTTGGCAACGCTTTGCCCCCATTCACCCTGATCCCATAAGGTCTGGAACAAGGGCAGCACGAATTTGCGGCGGCCCATATGGCTGAGGAAGTCATCGGCCGTCTGTACGGCGGGCTGATAGCGATGGGCCAGCGCCACCTGCAACCATGCGAACTTCACCTCGGCATTACCCTCGGCATTGAGGTTCAGGGTCGATTGCAGATCGGCCAGTTGCGCCTCGGTCAGCCATGTCTTGGCCCCGTCCTTTGGACGCCATGACAGGAAATGCTGGCGCTGCTGGGTGTTCCAGTTGGCCCACGGCACGGCGCTGGCCGGACCTTTGTCACCATAGAAGGTGTTCGCAGCAGCATCGACCACCGTAAAGGCATTCGAGACCGGAGCCACGGCATTGGATGGCAGGCCCGGCTGATAGATCCACTGATCCATCATCAGAGCGCTTTCCATCGCCGCATCACCCTTGATCAGATGGGTGCGGATGTCCTCCAAGAAACGCTCTGTGGTCATCGGACGCCACGCATTGCGCTCGAAATAACCACGCATCCATGTGTCGAACTTTTCACGGCCTGCGATGCGTTCGATGGTGCGCAGGAAGGCCGCGCCCTTGTCATAGGCGATGGTGTTCATGCCTTCGTCGGGATCACGGCCTTCAAGTTCCAGCTTCAGGCGGGTGTCCGCCGGATCGAGGCTGGCCAGCTCTTCCTGAAGGCCGGTCCAAGCCAGAACCTGTTCCTGAACGGCGGCATCATGTCCGTAGACGGACTCCATGATGCGGTTCTCGAAATAGGAGGTGAAGCCTTCGTTGAGCCAGAAGTCGTCCCATGTCGCATTGGTCACGAGATTGCCTGACCAGCTATGCGCCAGCTCATGCGCCACCAGCGAGACCAGCGAACGGTCACCGGCAATGATGGTGGGGGTCGCAAAGGTCAGCATGGGGTTTTCCATACCGCCGAACGGGAAGCTGGGCGGCAGGACCAGCAGGTCATAGCGGCCCCACTGGTACGGACCATAAAGGGCTTCTGCGGCATCGACCATCTCGGCGGTCGGGATCAGCTCCTTGTGCGAGGCTTCCAGTTGGCTCGGCTCGGTCCACACGCCCGTGCGTTCGTCAAAGGCTTCAAAGGCGATATCGCCTACGGCCAGTGCGATCAGATAGGGCGGGATCGGCTTGTCGAGGCCAAAATGCCAAGCCTTTCTGCCATTACCGGCATCTTCGCCTTGCGGTGTCAGGTCTTGGGCCGACATCACAGCGCGCAG
Source organism: Brevundimonas sp. BH3 (assembly GCF_045345115.1). Classification (GTDB taxonomy): domain Bacteria; phylum Pseudomonadota; class Alphaproteobacteria; order Caulobacterales; family Caulobacteraceae; genus Brevundimonas. Next base: position 2,898,726 of record NZ_CP150796.1, on the reverse strand, counting down.
ATTGGCGGGGGTGACAATGCGGGCCGTGTAGGTCTGGCGGATACCGGGGCTGTCCTGCGTCGGAATCCAGGTGCGGGTCAGGATCGCTTGGCCCTGACTGAACAGATAAGGTTTCTGGCCACCTGCGGTCTGTTGCGGGCTCAGCCATTGCAGGGCGGCGGCATCGGGACGGGTGGCATAGGTGATGACCACCTTCTGGGCTTCGCTGCCACGGAAGGCGGGCAGGGTGATGCTCAGCGGCTGACCCTTGATGGCGTCTGTGGCACCCAGCCTGAAGGGCAGGGCGCGGCCCGTAGTGTCGGTGACCGAACGGATGTCGAGGTTCTTGGCGTCCAGAACGACCTCGGTCGCCCCCGCGCGGCCCGTGACATCCAGTGTCACCTTGCCGGACAGCACCTTGGCGGCAAAGTCGGCGGTCAGGTCCAGATCGACATGTGTGACGCGCGCCTCGGCGGGGCGTGCATAGGAATGGACGTCGTTCACATAGTCGCTGGCCATCGCTGTCTCCGGTGCGGCTGACTGTACCGGTGGTGTGCCGGGGGTGAAATCACCCGTCACTAGGCTGGAGGACGTGGCACAGGCCCCAAGGCTGGTGGCCAAAGCGGTTGCAAGGGCAAGGGCGGATACCTTGCCTGCCAGATTGAAGGTCATCGGCAGCTCCGTAAATCAGATGCTGCCGAAGTGCGCCTTTTCTGGTCCAAAGATCAAGCGTGGCGCGCGGGCGCGGCCCAAGATTAGGTATGGTGAGCCGGTGCGGCGTGCCTTGCCTTGAACAGCTTGCCCTTCTCGGCCCACAAAACCAGCAACAGGGCCACCATTGACAGTGCTGCAAAGCCGCTGGTCAGCGGCACGGTGGTGCCGTTGAAAAACTGGCCGATGGTAAAGCCGGCCAGCGCCCCGATAACGGTTGAGATAAAGCCCTGTGTCGAAGAGGCCGTACCGGCAATATGGCCCATCGGTTCCATGGCCATCGAGCCGAAATTACCCGCCACCAGACCAAAACAGAACATCTTGCAGCCCTGCAGGATCGAGAAGGTCCAGATGGTGTCATGGCCCGCTAGCGCGATCGCGGCATGGATAAAGCTGAAAACAATAAAGCCCGTCAGGGCCGTATGCGAGATCAGGCGCGAACCCAGACGCTCGACCAGATGCGAGTTTATTAGCGAAGAGATGGCAATCCCGCCCGCCACCAGTGCAAAGACGGTGGTGAACAGGTGCGGGGCCTTGAACACGTCAAAAAAGATCTGCTGTGACGAGTTGATAAAGCCGAACAGCCCGCCAACTATAGCGGTCATGGCCAGCGTATAGCCCATGGCCTGCCGGTTGGTCAGGGCCTGACGGAAGGCATCGAAAATCGGCCCGGCTTCAATGGCGCGGCGATCTTCGGGGTGCAGGGTTTCGGGCAGACGTATCGCAGCCCAGAGCAGGAAACTGCCACCAAACAAGGCAAAGACCCAGAAAATCCACTGCCATGGCCCGACCAGCAGAACCAGTTGGCCCACGGTCGGGGCCAGGATAGGCACGCCCAGAAACACCAGAAAGCTCAGTGACATGACCCGCGCCATGGTGCGCCCCTCATAGCGGTCACGCACAATCGACACGGCCAGAACACGCGTTGCGGCAACACCGATTCCCATGCCGATACGCGCCAGAAGCAACATGGCGAAGGTGTGCGAAAACGCTGCCACCACCGAAAAGGCGACATAGATGCCCACTCCGGTCAGCAGGACCGGCTTGCGTCCAAACCGGTCCGACAGCGGACCATAGATCAGTTGCGTGACGCCAAAGCCCAGCAGATAGGCGGTGATAATCCACTGGCGACTGTTCTCGTTGGCAATACCGAGATCCGCGCCAATGGCAGGGAGGGCGGGCAGCATGGCGTCGATCGCCAGTGCATTCAGGGCCATCATGATAGCAATCAGGCAGACGAATTCGGCAAAGCCGGGGCCATTGCGAACAGTGGTCGGAGTCTGGGTCATACCTATGCTGATGCAGTGTGCGGCACGCTGACGCAAGCAGTCCGGATGCTTGCAGTGCGTATTTTGTTCCGTCTGTAACATTGTTGGATATTTATATTAATGTTAGCATTGGCCTTGTGGGAGATAAGAAACAGGCAAGACGAACTTGGGCGCGGCGCATGCTGGCGGGGCTGGCAATGGGTCTGGTGCTGCTGATTCTTGGGATTGTGCTTGCGCTCAACCTGCGGCCCCCACTTGAGCAATGGCCCCATCTACCTGTCAGCACAAAGCCCTCGTACAGCGGGGTTAAAATGCGCTTTATCGGCACATCGGGTGTGGTCCTGGCCGATGGTGAAACGACATTGGTGATCGATGGCTTCGTGACGCGTCCGTCCCTATGGCGGGTGCTGACTTCGCGCGTGACGCCGGATGCGGATCGCGTGCGCAAGGTCAGGGCCCACATAGGTGTATCGCGACTGAATGCTGTGATGGTCACCCACAGCCATTATGACCATGCCATGGATGCCGCCGAATGGGTGAAACAGGCGGGCGGCGAGGTATGGGGCACGGCCTCCACGCAAAATATTGCACGGGCAGAAGGTGTGGATGCGGTGCGGGTCGTGTCGCCCGAAGATGATATCCGTGTCGGGCGTTTTAATGTGCGCTTTTTCCAGCTGGACCATGGCCCGCCGGAAAAGATGCGCGGCGTGATTACAGAGGACTTCACCGTCCCCTCCCGCGCGACCGACTATAAGACCGGCGGCGGTCTGGGTTTTTATTTCACCCACGGATCATGCCGTATTCTGGCGGTGCCGAGCGCGGGCCAAGCGCATACCGACCTGTCGCAATACCCCGCCGACATCATCCTGCTGTCGATAGGCCAACTGGGGCTGCAAAGTCCCGATCACATCCGCCGCTATTGGCGCGATACGGTAGAGGCCAGCGGGGCACGGCTGGTCATCCCTGTGCATTGGGACGATTTCAGCCGCTCGCTGGATCAGCCCCTTGAGCCCCTGCCCTATGCCGTCGAGCGGACAGATGTGGCCATGCGCGAAATACAGATGTGGCCATGCGCGAAATCATGGCACTGGCAGGAGAAAAGGTGACGGTGGCCCTGCCAGTGCTATATGAGCCGCTGGATCTGTCTGTTTCGGGGCGTTGTTAGCCGCCCGCAACCATCAGTGCGATACGCTTGCCGTCCTTGTCCAGCAGTTCCAGACCGTCCGCCGAGGTCTGGAAACGGTCAGCCTTTTCCAGTGCCAGCAGGAAGCGGTTCACATCACTGGCCGCGCCGCAATCGAAAGCTCCCGTCTGGACATTGGTGATTTCGATATGCGGGAAGTGCACCTTGGTGTCGGCGTTCCAGTCATTGCCGCACTGGGTCTGGCCAATGACAATCTTGTTGTCGTCGTCCATGCGGAAGGTCGGAAGTTCGCTGTCGATCTGCTTGCCTTCGAAATCGGTGACGACCCAGCTATTTTGCAGCAGGTCTGGGCTGAGCGGCACAGCCTGCTGGGCCATGGCCTGAACAGGCAAAAGTGCGGCCATAAGTCCGGCAACGGCAAACATCTTGGTGCGCATCAACGCCATATCCATACCCCTTGATCCATGTTCGCGGGCTTAGCCCAAGCGATGAACTCGACTTAACTGTTTGGCACCTTAAGCAGTTCCAGCGCCTGTTCCAATGTTTCCACCCAGCCGCTTTCGTGGCGGAGACCGGCTTGCAGGATCAACTGGCGGATACGCACGGCGCGGTCGGGATCGGGATGGGCCATGTCGCGCACAGCAAAGGCTTCGTACTGAGCCAGCTTGTCGCGGTGCTGGGTCAGCCGATCCTCGATAGCGGCGATCAAGGCGGGCGTGTCGGACCGTTCCGGCCCCAGCACGGCATCGGCCCGCAGTTTCACCATCAGCGTATCGCGTAAAGGCGCGCTGGCATCGGCCTCGCCTAGCCAGTCACGCAAGGCTGCCTCGCCCGCAGGCAGGACATGATAGTTGCGCTTGCGCCCGCGCGCCTCGGTTTCGGCCTCCGACGCGATCAGGCCATCGGCTTCCAACCGGCCCAGTTCGCGGTAAATCTGCTGGTGCGAAGCCTGCCAGAAATGCCCGATCGACTTGTCGAACCGGCGGGCCAGCTCCAGCCCAGAAGAGTGCGGGCGTTCGATCAATGCGGTCAGCAGGGCATGGGGCAGGGACATGCGATTTTCCCTAGGGGCAGCTTCTTAAAGACCGGAGAACAGCGCAGAATAATTGTTTTTGCAACCCGTTGCAAAACATCGAAAGCGATGATCTAGATGCGATGAAAGACCCCATTGGGGACACGGGTAAGAGCTATGGGCATGTCGCATTTTCCGCTGTTGAACCGTCCGCTGGACCTCGGCTTCACCACCTTGGCCAATCGGGTGCTGATGGGCTCCATGCACGTCGGCCTTGAAGAAGCACCGGACGGTTTCAACCGCATGGCCGCCTTCTATGCCGAGCGTGCTGCCGGTGGTGTGGGCCTGATTGTGACGGGCGGCATCGCCCCCAATGCCCGCGCGGCCCCGTGGCCGGGTGCTTCCAAAATGACCACCGAGGAAGAAGCCGGTCACCACAAGATCGTCACCAAGGCTGTTCACGATCACGACGGCAAGATCGCCATGCAGATTCTGCATTTTGGCCGCTATGCCTATTCGTCGGAACTGGTCGGGCCTTCTGCGATCAAGGCCCCGATCAACCCGTTCGTGCCGCACCCCCTGTCGGGCGAAGAGGTCGAACAGACCATTGCCGACTTCGTAAACTCGGCGCGTCTGGCCCAGTATGCGGGTTATGACGGTGTCGAAATCATGGGCTCCGAAGGCTATCTGATCAACGAGTTCATCGCCGCCCGCACCAACCAGCGCGACGATGAATGGGGCGGCTCCTACGAGAACCGCATTCGCTTCCCGCTGGAGATTGTGCGCCGTGTGCGCGAGGCGGTCGGCGCGAACTTCATCATCATCTACCGCCTGTCCATGCTGGATCTGGTCGAAGGCGGCTCGACGCTGGACGAGGTCATCCAGCTGGCCCGTGCCATCGAGGCCGCAGGGGCCACCATCATCAATACCGGTATCGGCTGGCACGAGGCCCGCATCCCCACCATCGCCACCAAGGTGCCCCGCGCCGCGTTTGCATGGGTAACGCAAAACCTGATGGGCAAGGTCAGCATCCCGCTGGTAGCTACCAACCGCATCAATACGCCCGAAGTGGCCGAACAGGTGCTGGCCGATGGTCAGGCCGACATGATCTCCATGGCGCGGCCCTTCCTTGCCGACAGCCAGTTCGTCAAGAAAGCCCGCGAGGGTCGCCCACAGGACATCAATACCTGCATCGGCTGTAATCAGGCGTGTCTGGACCACACCTTCTCCTTGCAGATCACGTCCTGCCTCGTGAACCCGCGCGCCTGCCACGAAACCGAGATCGTCATTACGCCCACGCCAGCACCCAAAGCGCTGGCCGTGGTCGGGGCCGGACCGGCCGGCCTCGCCTTTGCCACCACGGCGGCCGAGCGCGGCCACAAGGTCACTTTGTTCGAGGTCGATGACAAAATCGGCGGCCAGTTCAACATCGCCAAACAGGTGCCGGGCAAAGAAGAATTTTACGAGACCCTGCGCTATTTCACCGGCCATGTAGAGCGCACCGGCGTCGATCTTCGCCTGAACACCCGCGCCACAGCCGACGACCTCAAGGGCTTTGACGAAGTGGTTCTGGCCACCGGCATCAATCCGCGCAAACCGTGCATCGAGGGCGAGGATCGCGCCAATGTCCTCACCTATCTGGACGTGCTGCGCGACAAGAAGTCGGTCGGCGAAAAGGTCGCCATTATCGGTGCGGGCGGCATCGGTTTCGACGTGGCCGAATATCTGGTCCACGAGGGCGTCAGCCCGTCTCAGGATATCGACCTGTTCTTCGAGGAATGGGGCGTTGATCAGGACTATGAAACCGCCGGTGGCCTGACCACCCCGCAACCGCATCCACCCGCCCGACAGGTTACATTGCTACAACGCAAGACTTCCAAGGTCGGGGCGGGCCTTGGCAAGACGACCGGCTGGATTCACCGCGCGGGGCTGGTGGCCAAGGGCGTCAACATGATCCCCGGCGTCACCTATGAGCGCATCGACGATGACGGTCTGCACATCACCTTGAACGGCGAGGCGCAAGTCGTCCCTGCCGATACGGTGGTGATCTGTGCCGGACAGGAACCGAACCGCGACCTGCAACAATCCCTGTTGGATGCCGGTATGACGGTTCACCTGATCGGCGGGGCCGATGTCGCCGCCGAACTGGATGCCAAACTCGCCATCAATCAGGGCACACGCTTAGCAGCTCAAATTTGACGCTTGAAGGGAAGGGAGGCCCTAATATGCTGACAACCGAAACCATGCTGAATCCCAAGGCGCTGGAAAGCCTCAACCGCTGGCACCGGCTGGTCGAGGAAAAGAACATGGACGAGCTGGATGCCATCCTGCATCCCGACGCCGTGTTCCGCTCGCCCATGGCCTTTAAGGGCTATGCCTCGGCACCAGCGGTAAAGCTGGTGCTGTCCACGGTCATTCAGGTGTTCGAGAACTTTACCTATCACCGCAGTTTTGCGGGCGATGACCGCAGCAGCATCATTCTGGAATTCAGCGCCGATGTCGGCGGTAAATCTCTGAAGGGTATCGACATGATCCGTTTCGATGATGACGGAAAAATCGTCGATTTCGAGGTCATGGTGCGTCCGCTGAACGGGCTTCAGGCCTTGGGCGCAGAGATGGGCGCACGTCTTGGCCACCTGCTTCCGGCCTATAAGGGCGCAGGATAAACGCCACTGAAGTAACAGGCATTCTAGGTCGCCGGAGGGTTCCGGCGGCCTTTTTTATTTCCCGCCACAGGGGAACCCTAGCTGTTCAGCAAAGTTAAGCTGCAAACCGAAAATTGAGATTTCAGTGTTATTCAATGTATTCGAATCAATCCTAGTGGTGCGTTCAAGGGGGCCCCATGAACTGGAAGATACGGAATGTTGCCGGCGTTTCGACTGCGGCTCTGATGCTGATATTATCTTCCAGTCAGGCGGTTTCTGCCGCGCAGGTTGTGGCGTCCTCCGCACAGGCTCCGCAAGCCGCCGATGATACCGAACTGGCCGCTGCCGTCCGCGAAGCCCTGATACGCGACCCCGATGTGCGCATGGCCCGCGCCGAAATCGAGGTCGCCGAGGTCGAGGGTAGTATCGCCCGCAACGGCTATCTTCCCGCCATTAATGCCTCGGCAGGGCCGGAATCCTCGGGCGTCGGTTATGACGTGACTGTTTCCCAGACCCTTTATGACTGGGGGCAGGTGCGCTCGAATGTGGACCGTACCGATGCCCTGACCTCGCGCCAGCAGACGCAGATGGCGATCACCCGTGACGATGTGGCGCTTCAGGTCACCGAGCAGTGGCTGGATATTGCCGGGGGTCGCGCTCAACTGGCCCTGATCCATGACCATCTGGAACGCCTTGGCCGTTTGCAGAACATGGCGCAGGAACGTGTGGCGGGCCGCTTTTCCGATCAGGCCGAGTTGGGGCGGGCCAATCTGGCCGTCTCGACGGCGTCGGCCCTGCGTGCGCGTCTGAACGGTGAACTGGCCGAAGCCGAGCAAATGTTCACTGTGCTGGTCGGGCGTGAGGCAGGCAGTGTGCGCCTGCCGCAACCCACCACTTTTTTGATCCCGCTACGCGCACCAGCGGCACTGGAACAGTCGATTGTCGCCTCGCCGCTTTATCGCCGTTCGGTGCTGGAAGCCGAGGCCGCCGATGCCACATTCCGCGAGTCACAAGCCGCCCGTTATCCGCGTCTGGTTCTCGAAGGCTCCGTCATGCGTCGCGAGATCGGCGGGCGTCTGGTGGATGACAGCGCCATCGGCCTTCGCTTGCGCATGAACACCCAGCAAGGGTTTAGCACCTTCCAGCGCCCGCGCCTCGAAGCCGCCCGCCGCGATGCCGCCCGCCTCGGGGCCGATGGCGCTGCGCGTGATCTGAAACGCACCCTCAGTTCTCTCGTCGTCAACGACCGCGCGCTCGAAGACCGGATTGCGGCCCTGTCCGATCAGGTCACCCAGTCGGGCGCGGTTCGCACCGCCTATGCCGAACAGTTCATTGTCGGACGCCGCGACATTCAGGACCTAATCGTCATGGAGAGCGAATATTTCGAGGCCGAGCGCCAGATACTGGAACTGACGGTCGAGCGTCTTCGCAACCAGTATAGGGCGGCGGCGCAACTGGGGCAGTTGGCCGACAGCTTTGTGGCTGGCGGCGGGACGGTAGCGCACTAGTCATGTCCCGCCCTCTCCCCCCAGAGGTTGATCCACTCAGAGAAGGCCTCAGCCTTCTGGCTGCTGAACTGGGCGTTACCGCCTCGGCGGCCATGCTGGGCGATGGTCTGCCGCTGGATAATGGCCGTCTGCCGCTGGATCAGGTTCGCCGTGCCATGCGTCGGGCGGGCCTGTCGGCGCGGGTCGTGCCGCTGCCGCTGGACGATGTACCAGACGATCTGTTCCCGACTCTGATCCTTTTGCGCAATGGCCGCTGTCTGGTGTTTGCCGCCCGCGAGGACGATGTGGCGGTGGTGCTCAGCCCCTTCACCCATGGTGGAGCGCAGAAAGTTTCCATGGAGAAACTGCGGGCGGCCTATGCGGGCGACATGGTGTTTGCCCGCCCCGTCTATGATGGCGATAGCCGCGCCGAGGGCTATGCCCGGCCCAAGAAACGTCACTGGCTGAAATCGACGGTGGCCGAGGCGTGGCCCGCCTTTGTCGAGGTCGGAGCGGCGGCCATCTTTGCCAACCTTCTGGCGGTCGCCTCTTCGCTGTTTGTCATGCAGGTCTATGACCGGGTGGTGCCGACCTCCAATTTTCCGACCCTGTGGGTGCTGACCACGGGGGTTGTGGTCGCCATTCTGGCCGAGCTGTTGCTGCGCACCTTGCGTTCGCACCTGTTGGAGGCCACCGGAAAGACGCTGGACCACAAGCTGTCCTCCCGCCTGTTCGAGCAGGTGATGTCGGTGCGCCTGTCGGCCAAGCCCGGCTCGACCGGTGCCTTTGCCTCTCAGGTCAAAGAGTTCGAGACGGTGCGCGAATTCTTTACCGCCTCGACCGTTGCCGCCATCAGCGACGCGCCCTTCATCATCTTCTTCATCACCATCATCGCCATTCTGGGTGGGCCTGTGGCCATCGCGCCTCTGGTCGGCGTGATCATTATGCTGGTTCCGGCCCTGCTGCTACAGGGCAAGATGGCCGAGCTGTCGCGGGCCAATCTGCGCGAAGGGGCGGTCAAGCACGGCCTGCTGCTGGAAACTGTCGACAATCTCGAAGGCCTGAAAGCCGCGCGTGGCGAAGGTCGCAACCTGCGCCTGTGGGAAATGCTGTCGAACCAGTTGGCCGATAGCGGACTGAAGAACCGCAACCTGTCCATGGCCATTTCATCGCTGGGCTCGTCAGTCCAGCAACTGACCTATGTCGGGGCGGTGGTCATTGGCGTCCACCAGATCGCGGCGGGCCATATGACCATGGGGGCCTTGGTGGCCTGTTCGCTGCTGGTATCGCGGGCGGTGTCGCCGACGGCACAGTTTACCGGCATCATGTCGCGCTGGCAGCATGTGAAGGTGGCGCTGGAAGGGCTGGACCAGTTGATGGAGGCCCCGACCGAGCGCCCGCAAGACCGCCAGTTTACGCGTAAGCCCGACCTGACCGGTCACTATCAGCTACAGGGCGTCGAGGTACGTTTGTCGCCGGATGCCCCGCCGGTGCTGAACCTGCCCAGGCTTGAAATCAGGGCGGGCGAGCGGGTGGCCCTGATCGGCGGCAATGGGGCGGGCAAGTCTACCCTGCTGCGCCTGTTGTCGGGTCTCGGTGATGCCACGGCGGGCAGTGTGCTTCTGGACGATATTAGCCTGCTCCAGATCGAACCGGCGGACCGCCGCCATGCCATCGGCTTCCTGCCGCAGGATGCGGCCCTGTTCCATGGCACCTTGCGCGAGAACCTGACACTGGATGGAGGTCGGCACAGTGATGATGATCTGATCGCGGCGCTCGACGCTGTAGGACTGGGCGGATATGTGCGCGCCCATCCGCAAGGTCTGGACCTGCCACTGGTCGGGCGCGGCAGTGTCTCCGGCGGTCAGCGTCAGGCCATCGCCATCGCCCGCCTGATCCTGCAAGACCCGCGTATTGTTCTCATGGACGAGCCGACTGCGGCCTATGACCAGAACAACGAACGGCGTCTGATCCAGTATCTGTCCGGCTGGCTGGAAGGTCGCACAGTGGTTATCGCCACCCATCGCCGCACGGTCTTTGCCTTGACCCATCGTGTCATCGCCCTGTCGAATGGCAGGGTGGTGGGCGACGGAATAGCGGCGGCCACAGCACCGGTTACGGCCCTGTCCGGCTTGCGCAAGGTGGCCAATGTCTGATCGCAGAATAGAACGCCAGATCCGCTGCGCCCTGGCCGATACCCGAGAGGGCGAGGCCCATCCTCTGGCGCGCCCCATCCTATGGGCCTGTGTCGGGGTGGTGATTGTTTTCATCATCTGGGCCGCATGGGCCAAGGTGGACGAGGTGGCCCGCGGCGAGGGCAAGGTGGTCCCCAATAGCCGCGTTCAGGTGATCCAGAGCCTTGAGGGCGGCATCCTGTCTGAACTGCTGGTGCGTGAAGGTGAGGTGGTCGATGCCGGTCAGCCTCTGGCCCAGTTGGACGATACCCGCTTCACTACGGCCACGCAGGAAACCGCCTCGCAGGTCAAGGCTCTGACGGCGGCGATTGCGCGTCTGGAGGCCGAGGTTCTAGGCTCGACAGCCATCACCTTCCCCGATGCCATCCCTGCGGGTGATCCGGTGATCGCCTCCGAACAGGCCCTGTTCCGCGCGCGTCGCCAGAACCTGAATGCGACCTTGGCCGCCCTGTCGTCCGAAACCGATTATGCCCAGCGCCAGCTCAACATCGTCACGCCCTTGGCCCAACGCGGCGTGGTCAGCGAGGTCGAGGGCTTGCGTCTGGGCAAGGATATTGCCGCCCTGACCGGTCGCCAGACCGAGGTGCGTAACACCTATATGCAGGAAGCCTATGCCGAACTGGCGACGAAGAAAGCCGAACTGGCGGCCGAGTCGGAAATCCTCAACCAGCGCCGCGACCAGTTACAGCGCACACGCCTGACCGCCCCCGTGCGCGCCCGCGTCAACGAGATACTCGTCACTACGCGCGGCGGTGTGATCCAGCCGGGCGAGCCGATCATGCAACTGACCCCCGTGGATGACCAGCTTCTGGTCGAGGCCCGCGTGCAGCCGCGCGATGTCGCCTTCATCCGTGAGGGTATGCCCGCCAGCGTCAAGATCAGCGCCTATGATTTTACCATCTATGGCGACCTGCCGGGCCGCGTCGAACAGATCAGCGAGGACACGCTGGAAGAGGACACGCCGCGCGGCAAGATGGCCTATTACAGCGTGCTGATCCGTACCGACCGTGCATGGCTGGAAAAGAACGGCCAGCGTCTACCGATCCGCCCCGGCATGGTGGCGCAGGTGGATATTCAGTCCGGTGAGCGCAGCGTCCTCAGCTACCTTCTCAAACCCTTGTTGAAAGCCCGTCTGACCTAGGGCTGCGTGGCCCGCAGTGTGTTCGTATGTCCCAGAAACCCGCGCCATCTGCCCGCAAGGGGCCGCCTGTGAAGGACAATCTTCCGGTCAATCCGGCGCATCGCGAACTGCTGCAACAAAGGCAGGGCTTACGCGAACTGGCGACCGAGCTGAGCCGTCATATACGCCCCGATACCTATCCCGAGGCGGCCCAGCTTCAGGCCGTGCTGCGTTTCATCCTGCCCTCGCCCTTGCCGATGGCCCTGATCTGGGGCGAGGACGAGCATCTCTATTTCAACGCCGCCTTCGCGGCCTTGCCAGGCATGGGGCAGGTGGCTCTCGGCGCGGTCCTGCCCAAGATATCCCCCTTGCGTGACTGGTTGCGCAAGTCTGCCCTTGGCACATGCGAGATCGCCTTGACCGACAAGGCGGATGATGATGACCCGCAAAGCCACTGGTCGGTTCACAACTGGACCTTTGCGGACGAGACAAAGCCGATAGAGGTGTTGACCCTGTTGCCCCAGACCCGCCGGGTGCTGGCCGAGCAGGCCTTGCGCGCCAGCGAGGAAACTCTGGTGACGTTGATGGACCAGACGCCGCGCCTGTTGTGGCGCTGTACCCCCGAGGGGGTTCCCGTGTGGGCCAACCGGCGGGCGCTTGACTATCAGGGACAGGCCCCCGACGCGAAGGTCTGCTGGTCCGACATACTGGATACGCACGATACGGCCCGTCTTGTCGGTGCCTTTGCCGACCATCGGCACGACCGCAGAGGTTTTGCCCTGCACATGCCGCTCAAAGCGGCTGATGGCCGAGCCTTGGTCCATCGGCTCCGGTTCAGCCCGATATTCGATTCCGAAGGCCGGATCAGTGCCTGGGCCGGATCGGGGCTGGAGATTGACGATTGGCACAACGGCTGGGAGGCCATGCGACCGCCGTTCGATCTGGTGCCGGGCCGTCACGATGTGATCTGGACCATGGGTGTCGCTGAGGACGCGATCCGGACTCTGGATTCTCAAACAGGACAGGACTGGGGACCGGGGCTGGAGGGGCAGCCGGTGGCGTGGCACGAATGGTGCGCCGCCATCCTGCCCGAAGAACGCGAACTGGCTCTGGCCATTCCCGACCGGGTCCGCGCCGGTGGTATGGCACAGGTGACACTGGGGCTGGCTGTCCCTTCGGAACAGTATCAGGCGGTGGCGCTCTATGTGTTTCCTATCGACCCCGGTGCCAGTGACGGGGGCCGCATTGGCGGCATGTTCCGCCCCGTCCGTCACAGGGTCGAGCAGCGGGCCTATTGGGTGCGTATCGGTGGTCCCGACCTGCACGGTTTCGAGGAACAACGCGCGGCCCTGCTGCAAGATCAGGTTCGGTTGCTACAATTTGACGAACCTGCGACCTTTGTGGCCGTCTCGCGCGACCTGCAACCGGGGGCTGTGATTTTTCAAGCTCCCGCCGAGCCGCAACGCCTGTTCGATATTCTGGAAGAGCTGAACCTGTCGGCGCGTGAAGTGCCGTGGTTGGTGACGGGGATGCAGGCCTATCCGCTGGAAGCGATTGTGCGGTTGATGCGGATGGGGGCGAGCGATGTCCTGTCCGTGAATACCGGCCCGCGCATCGTGACCGAAGCGATCCGCACAGCAGTTTCCAAGGTGCGCCACAAAACACCGCCGGTCCCCGAGAGCGTGACCGATAACAGCGTGCAGGACAGGCTGTCCGAGCTAAGCGAGCGCGAGCGTCAGGTACTGGACGGATTGCTGGCGGGCGGTACCAACAAAACGATCGCCCTGCAACTGAAACTCAGCCCGCGTACGGTTGAGGCGCACAGGGCGCGTCTGATGGATCGTCTCGGTGCCAAGTCGCTGGCCGACCTGCTGCGCGTCGCAGGTGAGGCGGGCTTCAACCGCTAAAATCCTTATTGATGCAGTCTGTGCGCTCTTTAAGCCACAGACATGACAGCGAGCCGAAGCGTGTTCTTGCAGCCCCAAGGACGGGATGAAAGGGCATGGGGATGCCACAAAATGTCAAAATTGTGCTTTGAAATGATTGCCTTACCGGCACGTTGCCATGCCGAAATGATGCCGGGTCATGTTCGCGTAGTGATAATAATTACCTATATTTCCAAGTGGTTACGGAGAAGTACCTAGTAGTTGTACGCAGCAACGTATCGGCGTTCGGTAAAGTTTATCGCTCTAGCATGCCTGTAATAGGGCCGTTTTTAGACTGTTAATGGAGCGCTCGATGCAGACCCCCACTGCGAAAGCCATGACCGTAGAAGCCAAACTGGCAGCTGCAAACCAACCCGTATCCCAAGTAGGCACAATCGAAACCACTGGCCGAATCGACGTTACCGCAGCCGAGAGAATCTACCTGCGTATGTATGCGGGAACCGTCGCCAGCATGGTGCGTGAAGGTGAAGATCTGATCGTGGTCGGGCCGGACGGAGAGGTTATGCGTCTGGTCGGTTTCTATGAGGGCTTCGAGCCGCGCCAGCTTCTGCTTATGGATAATGAAGGTGGTCTGGTAATGATGGAAACATCACGGGCTATCACCGATGGCCCGATGCCTGTCTATTCGACCGGTGTGCTGGAACCGTCTCCATTTGAAGGGCTGACCCACGGCGAGGGCGGAGATGCAATGGCGGCTCTGGCCGGTGGCGGTGTCGGTGCCGCCCTGGCCGCCATTGCCGGTCTGGGTATTGCGGGGGCCGTCTATAACCTCGTCAATGACGACGATAATGACCCTACCCCGCCGGAATTGCCCGACACGACCGCGCCCGCAGCGCCGGGCAATCTGCAATTCAGCCCTGATGGCAGCAAGCTTGGTGGTACTGCCGAGGCCGGATCAACCATTACGGTCCGCGATGCCTCGGGCAAGGTGATCGGTACAGGCACGACCGGCAGTGACGGTCGCTTCGAAGTCACGCTCAGCCCGCCACTTATCAATAATGAAAAGGTGACGGTCACCGCCACCGATCCGGCGGGCAATATCTCCGGCCCTGCCGATGCTACGGCCCCCGACCTTACCGCACCCGCAGCCGCAAGCAATCTGGACGTCAATGATGACGGCACTGTTCTGACCGGCACCGGCGAACCCGATACCACCGCCAAGGTCTATGCCCCGGACGGCACCCTGCTGGGTACCGCCGAGGTGGGCGCAGACGGTACGTTCAGCATCACCTTGCAACCGGCTCAGGTGGACGGTGAAACGCTGAAAGTCACCCTGACCGACGATGCGGGCAATGTGTCCCCCGATGCTTCGGCCATGGCCCCGGACCTGACCCCTGATGGCAGAGACATCGACGCACCGACCCTGACCATTCCCGAAGCGGTTGATGGTATCGATGATGCCGAAATCGCTGACGGTATCCAGACTGTCGTGCGCTTTGGCAAAGGGGCCGAGGTCGGCGGCAAGGTTGTTGTTACCATCGACGGTGGCCCCTCGGTCGAGCATGTTCTGACAGCTGCCGATATCGCGGCCGGTCAGGTCACCGTGATTCTGCCCGACAATCTGGCCCACGGTAGCTACAGCGCCAGTGCCGTCGTGTTGTCTCCTTCGGGTGAAAGTTCTCTGCCCTCCGCCAGCTTTGACTTCGATGTCGTTCCCGGCGGCAATGTTGGGCCAGATGGGGTGGTGGTTAGTATCGCGGCCATCGCTGGCGATGACGTTGTGAATATTGCCGAGTCGCAAGGCTCGGTCACACTGACCGGCAGCGTCGCCAGGGTCGGGGGCTTCCGACCCGGCGGCACTGTCGAGATCGAGGCAAACGGCACCACCTATCGCGGCCAGATCGCTGCGGATGGCACATGGTCTGTGTCTGTTCGCGGTTCTGACCTGACGGGCGGCACGCTGTACGTTAAGGCCGATATTACCGATAATGACGGCATAGCGCGTGAAGGCACCGGCACACGCGACTACGCGCTCGATCTGGTTCCCCCTTCGACACAGGCCCCGACACTGAGCATTTCGGGGGCGGATGATGGCGTCGTGACGGGGGCTGAACTGGCGGCGGGTCTGGACGCAGAGGTCGGGCTGCCACAGGGCGCATCGGCGGGCGATACGGTTGTGCTGACCCTCACCGTCGGCGGCAGCCAGCAGGAGATCACCCACACCTTGTCCGCCGCGGACATTACAGCAGGCAAGGTCACCATTGCTCTGGGTAGCGATTTTGGCGATGGAGATTATGTCGTAACCGCCGAACTGCGCGATCCGGCGGGCAATCCGTCGCCATCGACCAGCGCGGGTTTTGAAATCGACGCTGTGGCGCTGGATGTCGGCGCTTCGATTGCGGCGGTCAGCGAGATGGATGCTTCCATTGCCGCAACCGGCCAGATTGCCATTACCGACGCCACGGCCAATGCCACCATCACCCTCAGCGGGCCGACCGCGAGCTTTACCTCGCGCGGCGAGACCATCAGCTGGCAGACGGCCAATAATGGTGATCTGATCGGTGTCGCCGGTGGTCGCACGGTCCTGACGGTATCGATCGCAGCGGATGGCAGTTATCGCGTGGAACTGGCTGATGGTATCGACCATCCATCCGGAGCGGCGAATATTACCCTGCCCATTACGGTGACGGTTACCGATGGTGCGGACACGGCCACCGGCGCGATCAATGTCAATGTCGCCGACGGCATGCCTACAGTGGCTGCACCGATGACACTGTCTCCGACCCAACCGGGCCTTTTGAGCGGCACTCTGGTCACCGATATGGGACTGGATGGCGGCCATATGGAAACGGTTACGGTGGATGGCCTGACCTTCACCTACGCGCCCCAAAGCGGAACGGTGGCCGTTTCGGGATCTTCCAGCACGGTCCTGTCACATAGTTTCGAAGGCCAGACCCTGACGGTCACCACCATCCGTGGCGAAACCGTCCAGATCGATATGGCCACAGGGGCCTATAATGTGACGGTCACGGGCCGCGAGGCTCAACCTGTGGCTGACAATGATCCTTTTGCCAGCATGGGCAAGCCCGGTGGTCTGCTGGGTCTTGTGGACGCGAATGTGCTGGATGTGATCAAGCTTGAAAAAGACCAACTCTTTACAGCTTCTGATCTCGACAATGACCTTCAATCTATCGAGCTGAGCTATAATGCCTTGGTCGGGCTGGGTGGCGGAAAATTCGTCTATGACACCAAGCTTGCCGCCGAGTTGGGCATTGATGTTGTCGAGGTGAGCTACTCACCGCTGCTGCTGGCCCACCACACCATTCGCATTGAAGCGACGAATGGCGGGACGCTGGACAACTGGAAACTCAACGAGTTCCTCGGCGCCCTGACCATGGGTGGCGGCCTATTGGCGGTCGATCTGGCGTCCACCTTCAGCATCAAGGCTACGGATGCACAAGGCAATCTGGTCCAGATCAATGACTTCACTCTGGCCGATGTTGCGGTCGGCGGCGGCGTGATCGGTACCAGTCTGCCGGCACAGTTCATCAGTGGTAGCGACACTGCCGAGACGCTCTCGGGTAGCAACGCTCTGGATAACCGCATCTATGGCTATGGCGGCGATGATCGTCTGGAAGGCGGCGCGGGCCGTGACATCCTGCGCGGCGGTTCCGGTAATGACACGCTGCTGGGCGGTGACGGCAATGACATCCTGATCGGCGGCACGGGTGCCGATACCCTGACCGGCGGGGCAGGCGTCGATATTTTCCGCTTCGAGCGCGGCGATCAGGCCAATGCCGGCAGCGTGCCTCTGGATACCATTCTCGACTTCAACAGTGCGGGTATAGGCCAACAGGGCGACGTTCTTGACCTCGGTGACTTGCTGCAAGGTGAAGGTCGCGTGGGCAACAGTGCCGGTAATCTCGCCAACTATCTGCATTTCGAGAAAACCGCCGATGGCACGGTTATCCATATCTCCACTACCGGCGGCTTTGCTGGAGGCTTCAGTGCCACCAATGCGGCTGCCACCGACCAGCGCATCCTGCTCAAGGGTGTGGATTTGACCGCAGGGTTTGATAGCGACATCGCGATCATCAACGACCTGTTGGCCAACAACAAACTGCTGGTGGATGCCAAGACCTCGGCCAATCCGGCCAGCCATGGCGATCTGCAGATCGGCGGCACTGTGGTGGATGGTGACGGCGATCGCGGCAATAGCTCGGTCACGGTGGATGATGATGCCGTCGGCTCGGCGGCGGGCAATACGGTGCCGACGGTCGGTGCCGCCGCCGAGAACACCTTGGGTATTCTGGGGGGTAACCTGCTGGGCTACAAGCTGGACAGTCAGGACCTGCTGGTGGCCGATGCCGACAATAATCTGGCCCGCGTCACGCTAGAATATGCGCCCTTGCTGGCGGTCAATCTCACACCGCTCAGCTTCGCCTATGATCAGGCCATGGCCACCGCTCTGGGCTATGAGGTGCGTGTCACGCAGTCCGAAGGCGTGCTGGGCCTGATCGCCCCGAGAGCCAAGATCGAGATTTTCTCGACCACGGGCGAGCCGTTGGACAATGCCGAGATCAATGCCTTCCTGCAGTCGGTCCATGTAGTCGATCTGCAAGGGGGCCTGCTCTCCAGTTCGCTGCTCAGTGTTGGTCTGCTGAACGCTATGAACCTGACAGCACAGGATGTCTGGGGTGAAAGCAGCAGCGCCCTGATCGGGTCGTTCCTGAACGCCAACCTTCTGACCACCATAGGCGGTCCCCAGGGCGGTGCGGGACTGTTCGGTCTGCTGGGGGCTACCGAATGGCTGGGCGGCACGGATGGTCTGGAGGCGCTACCGCTTGACGACTTGGCCGACCTGGTTGGCAACAGCCTTGACGGGACTGTGGTTCGTGACTTTGCCGACAGCCTGCAAGCCCATCTGGAGAACGGTCTCACCGATGGTCACATCGCAGACTTCGTCGGTCAGGTTCAGGCCCATCTGGACAATGCGTTTGCGGGAACACCATTGGAAGACTGGATGCAGTCGGCGCGTGACCAACTGGATGCCGAGTTGATCTCGGGCTTTGTCGTCGATGTTCAGGCCGAGCTGGCGACACGTTTTGCAGACAAGGCGGAGATGCTGGCCGATTTTGGTGCGCGTGTTCAGGCCCATCTGGAAAGCGTCAATCTGGACCATCTGCCCGACCTGATGGGTCATCTGCTGGATGGCGGGCGGGATGCCTCGCTAGTTGATGGTTTGGTCGGCGATGTGCAGGGGGGCCTGGATGGGCTGTTGGGAAGTCTTGGCTTCTCGGCCGACCAACTGCCGTTGAACGAACTGGTTGACAGCCTGCTGGATGACGATGATGGCCAGTGGCTGACGGATGCAGTCGAGAATGTTCTTGATGCAACAGGGACGGCCTTCTCGCCGGTCTTTAGTCAACAGGTTGATCTACCGGTCTTCTCTCCAGTTCTGGAACCGCTGGAGGATCTCGTCGTGCAGCTATTCTAGGTTTTACAAACGCAAGGAAAAGGCGGTGCAAATCCGGCACCGCCTTTTTTATGTTTTGAGTTTAGGCTTTCCTGCGGTTCCATGGGGCATAGGCCAGAATGCGGGCCATGCCACAAAATCCGGTGCTGCCCGCCACAAACAGACCCGCCCCGACAAAGGCACTCAGGCCATAGAATGCCGGATGGACCAGCGTACCCAACAGCACACCCAGCAAGATCAGGCCACCGGCAATCATCTGGACCTGACGCATCATGTCGATGGGCTTGGACTTGTCGATACGGGTGGCGAAACCGGCCTTCTTCCAGCCGTCCACGCCGCCTTGGAGCACATAGGCCGGTACGCAGGCGCAAGCGGCCAGACGCTCGGTATTGGCGCCGGTGCGGTTCCCCGAGCGACAGGTGAAAACAAGGGTCTTGTCCGTGCGCGCAAGCGCATCGGGCAGGGCCGACAGCGGCTGGCTGCGGGCTCCGGCAATATGCTCGCGGGCATATTCGTCGGCCTCGCGAACATCGACCAGTTCCACCATGCCCTTGGCCATCATGTCCGAAAGCTGGGCGGGAGAAAGGGGGGTGAGTTTGCTCATGATTATTCCTCGGGCGGGCAATAGATGTCGGCCAGTGTGGCAATGATCTTGGCCACGGCCGGATTTTCGATGCGGTAGAAAACAGCCGTCCCCTCGCGACGTGCAGACACCAGCGCGTCTTCACGCAGACGGGCCAGATGTTGCGACAGCGCGGACTGGGACAGGCCGATATGCTGTTGCAGTTCCGACACCTGCATCTCGCCATCGCCTAGCTGGCACAGCACCAGCAGACGGTGGGGGTTGGACAGGCATTTCAGCATGGCGGCGGCTTCGCCCGCGCGGGCTTCGAACTTGTCGAGAGCGGTAGGGAAACTATCGGTCATGGCTGCAATATATTCAATTATTCTAAATTAGCAATATCTAATATATTGAGCGTGAAAAGGACGCCGAAACGGGGCGTTGAATCACGCAGCGTCGCGCAGCGAAGCGACCGCCTGATTAAATCTGTATTTTAGGGAAAACAGTGGTGCCGGTGGTCGGACTCGAACCGACACTCCTTGCGGAACCGGATTTTGAGTCCGGCGCGTCTACCAATTCCACCACACCGGCACGGTCTGGGAAGGAGGCGCAATCTAGCGATGGCTTCGCTGTGGTCAACGCTAAATAAACAAAGACGAAAAGAAAAAACGCCGCCCGTGACAGGCGGCGTTTTGGATGCTGCTCGCTTCGGGCTCAAACCTTGGTGACGGTTTGCTCTATGGCCCCGAAAATCGAGTGGTGGTTTTCATCCAGCATCTCGATGCGGACGACATCGCCATATTTCAGGAAGCCGGTTTCCGGCGCACCCTTCTGGATGGTTTCGACCATCCGCACTTCGGCGATGCAGCTATAACCCAGACCGCCTTCGCTGACCGGTTTGCCGGGGCCGCCATCCGCATCCTTGTTGGACACGGTGCCCGAACCGATGATGGTACCGGCACACAGGGCGCGGGTCTTAGCCAGATGCGCGATCAGAGTGCCAAAGTCGAAGGTCATGTCCACACCGGCATCGGCCTTGCCGAAGGACTGGTCATTGATGCTGACCAGAAGCGGACCATGCAGCTTGCCGTCCTTGAAGCGATCCCCCAGTGCGTCGGGCGTGACGAAGACGGGTGACAGGGCGCTGGCGGGCTTGGACTGAACAAAGCCGAAACCCTTGGCCAGTTCGGCGGGGATCAGGTTGCGCAACGACACATCATTGACCAGACCAACCAGCCGGATCGCGCCCAGGGCTTCCTCGCGGCTGGCCCCCAGTGGTACATCGCCGGTCACGACCACGATCTCGGCTTCGAGGTCACAGCCCCAGGCTTCGTCCTTCAGCGGTACCATATCGCGTGGCGACAGGAAGCCGTCCGAGCCACCCTGATACATCAGAGGATCGGTCCAGAAGGTCTGCGGCATCTCGGCATTACGCGCTTTTCGGACCAGTTCGACATGGTTCACATAGGCCGAACCATCCGCCCATTGATAAGCGCGCGGCAAGGGGGCCGCCGCTTCGCGTTCGTGGAAGCGGCCACGCGGCACCGCTTCGTTTTCGAGGCTGGTGGCCAGAGCACGCAGTTGCGGCTCGCAACGCTCCCAGTCATCCAGCGCTGCCTGAAGCGTCGGGGCAATCAGAAAGGCGTCCGTGAACCAGTTTAGGTCATTGGAGACGACGACGAGGCGGCCATCGCGGCCATGCTTGAGCGAAGCGAGTTTCATGAATCGAAGCTAGTCGAGACAAGGGTGGTTTGAAAATGGCCCCCATGCCGCTCACGCAAGATGTGATGATCAGGCTTGCGGAGGACCGATGACCGCGCGGGCTTCGGCTCCTGTCTGCAGGGCAGGGTCCCGCACCTCGACCTCGATAACGATCCCGCCACCCGGCTGGCCGTTCTCCCACAGATAGCGGCGCTCTACCTCGACCTCACGGCCAGAGGGGGCCATCGCCTCATAGGTGTCACCCCACGGAGTGATCTTTTTCATCTCGGCAAAATGCAGGCTGCACGCCGCATCCAGCTCTTCCAGAGCCATTTCCGACAGTTCGTTTTCAGTAGTCATGCGGCCCATATAGGGCGTGACCCACGTTTGTGGAAACGTCCTGTCAGATCCAGCGGCGCACCTTTTGACGATAGGCCTCATAGGCCGCCCCGAAGACGGCCGCCAAATGGGCCTCTTCGCGGGGAATGACAAAGCGGTCGATCACAATCAGGCACGGGACCACAAGACCCACAGCCACCGGCGAATCCATCGCTAAGGCAAAGCCCAGATAGGTCAGGGCAAAACCCAGATAGATCGGGTTGCGCGTATAGGCGAACAGCCCGCCGGTCAAAAGGTTGGACGCCCCCTTCCACGGCTCGACCGCCGTCTGGTGGCGGCGCATCTGCCCCGCTGCCAGACCGTCAAACCCCAGACCCACCACGATCAGGACGATGGCCAGTCCGCGCCTGAGCCCCTCGGTCAGGCCCAGTGTAAAATCAGGGCCGACCTGCTCGATCCCCCATCCTGCCAGCAGGAACATAAGAAAAACCAGAGGCGGCGGAAATTTCACGCCGGGCGAGGTGCGCGGATCGGTCATTTATTTCTCTTCGTCGGCATAGATGGCCACGCGGGGCGCAGACGTGCTGGACACCGTGGCGCGATACATACCCGAGGTGTTCATGGCAAAGGCGACTGTGCCATCGGGGGCAACCGCAATCACGCCGCCATCACCGCCCAGACGCCCGACCTCGGCAATCTCGGCCTCGGCTGCCGCTTGCAGCGACTGGCCGCCCGCCGTGCCGTGGCAGATATCGCGGGCCACGGTGGCGCGAATGAAATACTCGCCCGCACCCGTTGCCGATACAGCGCAGCCGTCGGCATTGGAGGCATAGGTGCCCGCGCCGATCACCGGCACATCCCCCACACGACCCCAGCGCTTGCCCGTGGTGCCGCCCGTCGAAGTCGCCGCCGCGATGCGTCCGCTCTGGTCCAGAGCCACCGCCCCGACCGTGCCGAACTTGCGTTCATCCAGCGGCGCTTCATGCAGGTTGAAGGCCAGAGGTGCCGCCGGACCTGCTCTCAACGGCGCAGGTGGTACCCCTTCGGGACGTGCAAGGATCGGCTCGCCCCGATCACGCAGGGCTTTCTCCAGCGCCTGCCAGCGGCTTTCGGTGAAGTAATAGGCCGGTGCCACCTGCTCCAACCCGACCGAGGCGGCAAAGGTTTCGGCCCCCTCGCCAATCAACATGACGTGCGGCGACTGTTCCAGCACCGCGCGGGCTGCCCGCACCGGATTGCGCGTGCGTGTCAGACCCGCCACCGAGGCTGCATTCAGATTGGTGCCGTCCATAATGGCGGCGTCCAGTTCGTTCTTGCCTGCCGAGGTAAAGACCGCGCCCTTACCGGCATTGAACAGCGGATTGTCTTCCAGTACCCGTACCGTGGCCTCGACCGCATCCAGCGCCGATCCGCCCGCTGCTAGCACAGTCTGTCCGGCTTCCAGCGCCTGTTGCAGACCCTGACGGTAAAGCGCGTCGCGTTCGGGAGACAGGCTGGCGCGCTCGATCACACCGGCCCCGCCATGCAAGGCCAACGCCCATTGCCCTTGCGGTGCCGCGTCCTGTGCTTGAACCTGCCCCGCAGCCAGCGCCGCCAAAACCCCGAAAGCGATCGCTCGCGCAAACCCCAAAGCCGAATGTTGCATAACCTGTCCCTCCGCTACCTTATTCGGCCATACGGCGCAGACAGCGCTTTGTCACCCGTTGTGGGCTTCGCTGCCGGATTTGTGACGCAGACGACAGGCCAGATGGAACACCGCAAACGGCACAAGGGCACAGCCCAGCGCTACCGCCATAATCACCCAGAAACTGCCCTGTAGAACCTGCACTCCCAAAAGCCATGCCCCAAGTGCGGCACAGAGCGGGCTTAACCACGGAAACCAGTGCGGGGCTTTAACAGGCATGACAGGCTCGAAAGACAAAGACCGCACAGGCGGCGCGTAATCCGGACACACCGGACAAAAGCAAAGCTATGCCGATGGCGCGTCGGCGACAAGAGTATGGTTTGACGCGGACGGGACGTATCGTCGCCTCGCTCTGATGCATGGCTCTTGCTATGGAGAGATATAAGTGCGGCGCAACAGGCCTGCCGGAGTTTCCATGCTGCGTAAGCTTTATGACTGGGTGTTCTCGCTGGCCCGCCACCGCCACGCCACGCGTTCACTGGCCGTGGTGTCCTTTGCCGAAAGCTCGTTCTTTCCGATCCCGCCCGATGTGATGCTGGCCCCGATGGTGCTGGCCAAGCCGGACCGCGCCTATTTCTATGCCACGGTCTGCACCATCGCTTCGGTTTTGGGCGGTTTGTTAGGCTATGCCATCGGCTATTTTCTGGAGCCTGTGGGCATGGCCATCCTGTCGACACTGGGCAAGGCCGATACGTTCGAGGCCTCCAAGGCCCTGTTCCAGAAATACGGCGCGTGGGTGATCATCATCAAGGGGGCAACCCCCATTCCCTATAAGCTGATCACCATTTCGGCCGGTGTCTTCCAGTTTAATCTGGCCTTGTTCCTGATCCTCAGTGCGCTGACCCGCTCGGCGCGGTTCTTCCTTGTCGCCTTTGTTCTAAAGCGTTGGGGGCCGCCCATGCTCAAGATTGTGGAACGCCGTCTGGCCCTGTTCACCGTGCTGTTCCTGATTGTGATGGTCGCGGGGCTGGTGGCTGTGAAATTCCTGCACTGATGCAAGATGGATGACGGCATGAAAATAGCCGTCTAAGACTGTCCGCCATGAAGCGCCTTTATTCCATTCTGATGCGCTGGTGGACGGTGTTCGCCTTTGTGATCTCAGCCGCCATGCTGGCTGCCGCCCATGCGTTCGAACGCTTTGGCGGGCTTGATCCGTGCAATCTGTGCCTCAAGCAACGCGAGGTCTACTGGGCGGCTCTGGCCGTATCGGGGGCAGCTACTGCCTGGCACCTGATCAGCCGTTCGCGACGCGGCACGCCGCGACTGGCCGCCTTTGTGCTGGCTCTGGTCTTTATTACAGGGGCCATTACGGCGGGCTTCCATGCCGGTGGCGAACAGGGCTGGTGGGCGCTTCCGGCCACCTGCATGGCGGGAAATCCTGCCGATATCGATTATGGCAACCTTGCCGGTATCCTGAACGGTACGGTCGAGATTGATCCGATCATCTCGTGTGGCGATATCGCATGGAGCTTTATGGGCCTGTCGATGGCGGCATGGAATTTCATCGCACTGGTGCTACTGTCGGTCTTGAGCCTGCTGGCGGCCAAGCGTCCCAAAGACGCCCGCGCCCCCAGAAACTAGGCCAAAGGCGTAGAGAGTGTCCCGATGACCCAGACCCCTGACAGCATAGCCGATGCCCGCCGCGTGCCCTTGCCGCGTCCGGGACCGGGTGCGCCGCAGCGCCGTATGGCCGAGATGCTGCGCGTGGATCATGCGGGCGAGTTTGCGGCCGTCCACATCTATCGCGCCCAACGCGCCATTCTGGGCGACCGTAAGGGCATGGAGCAGATCACCGGCGACCTGACCGAGATGGAAGGCCACGAGCAGGTCCATCTGGATCGCTTCAACGCCCTTCTGAACGAACACAAGGTCCGCCCCACCGCGATGATCCCCGTGTGGAAGATCGCCGCCACGGTGCTGGGCGCAGGGACCGCCCTCATCGGTGAAAAGGCCGCCCATGCCTGCACCGAGGCCGTCGAGAGCGTGATCGAAGAACACTATGCCGACCAGATCAAAGAGATCCGCGATCGTGATCCTGACCTTGCTGCCGAACTGACCCAGTTCCGCGAAGAAGAGCTGGCCCACCACGATCACGCCATTGCCCATGGCAGCCGCGAGGCTCCGGCCTATCGCCTGCTCAGCAGCGTCATCAAGGTCGGCTGCAAGGCTGCCATCAAGATCAGCGAACGTATCTAGGGCGTCACATCAAAGGCCAGCATCAGCGTGCGCTGGAGCGGGTTTTCGTTATCGTCCGACAGAATATAGAGGCGGGTCTTGCCGCCCCGTTTCGTGGCGGCAATGCCTTCGAAATTATCGGTGGTGGCGGGCAGTTTCAGCTCGACCAGAACCGGACCCAGAGCGCCGTCCTCGTCCATGCGCCGCACCCGCGCGCGCATATCCATCGGCGGGGTATAGGCACGCTGCACGACCCACCAGCCCTGACCATCCGGGTCACGATCCATGCCGGTGGTGCGATAGTCACTGACCTTTAGTGGTTCATCGGGCGGCATACGCACCAGCGTACAGGTCGGCTCCGAAACGGTGTGGCAGTCCCAGATGCCGCCAGTTTCACCCCCGACGCGCCATTTCGAACCGGACGAGGCCAAGGCCTCCATCCCTTCATTACCGCCAAATGGCCAGACGGGCCGCACCACGCTTGTGGGCAGGCGCATATCGTCCAGCGGTCCATAGTTCCAGATGCGGTGGTTGCCCTCGAAACTGACCAGCAGATCGCCATTGGCCAAGATGGCCAGCCCCTCGGCATCGCCATCGATCTTTTCGGTAATCGGCTGACCGTCGTTCAGCGTCAAGCGACGGCTGCGCCATTGGCCCAGTCCAATCAACTGGCCCGCCGTATCCAGTTCGATCCGGCCTCGCACCAGTTCGCCTTTGTCGGACACCGCGACAAAACCGTCTGTCCCGACCAATTTTAAATCCGATAGACTGCGCACCGGTGACAGGGTGGGGGTCAGAACCTGCACCCCGCCCGCAAAGCGGACACCTTCGGCCAAGTGACTGCCCAGTGGCAGGCCAAGACCGATGATGCGGGTATCAACCTCGGTGCTCTGCCACGGCGAAGCGGGGCCTATCTCCAGCCACGGCTGGCTGGTGATCGCTGCGCCCGCACAGGCCGCCAGCGCCAGACAGGACAGGGCCGCCAGATAAAGCCTGCGGTTCATGCCGCCTTCTTGCGCCGCGCCGTCGCCTTGCTGGCCACTGTCTTGGTCTCGAACAGTTCGGCCAGTTTTTCGGTCATGGCACCGGCCAGTTGCTCGACATCGGTGATGGTCAGGGCGCGCTTGTACCAGCGGGTCACGTCGTGGCCGATACCGATGGCCAGAAGCTCGACCGGCGAACGGTCCTCGATCTCGGCAATGACATGGCGCAGATGCTTGTCTAGATAAAGCGCGGCATTGGCCGACTGGGTGGAATCATCGACGGGCGAACCATCGGAAATCACCATCAGGATACGGCGCTGCTCGCTGCGGGCCATCAGGCGGTCATGCGCCCATTGCAGGGCCTCGCCGTCGATATTTTCCTTCAGCAGGCCCTCGCGCATCATCAGGCCAAGGTTCTTCTTGGCGCGACGCCATGGCGCGTCACCGGCCTTGTAGATGATGTGGCGCAGATCGTTCAGGCGACCGGGATTGGCGGGTTTGCCCTCGCTGATCCAGCGTTCACGGCTCTGGCCACCCTTCCACGCGCGGGTGGTAAAGCCGAGGATTTCCACCTTCACGCCGCATCGTTCCAGTGTGCGCGCCAGAATATCGGCACAGACCGCCGCCACCATGATTGGACGGCCGCGCATCGAGCCGGAATTATCCAACAACAGCGTGACGACCGTATCGCGGAACGGGCTTTCGCTCTCCATCTTGAACGATAGCGGGCTGGTCGGATCGGTAATCACGCGGGTCAGGCGCGCCGTGTCCAGCATCCCTTCTTCAAGGTCGAACATCCACGAACGGTTCTGCTGGGCCATCAGGCGGCGTTGCAGCTTGTTGGCCAGACGCGACACCACACTGCCCAAGGATGCCAGTTGCACATCCAGCATGGCCCGCAGCCGGTCCAGCTCCATCGGGTCGCACAGGTCGGCGGCATCCACCACCTCGTCAAAGGCGGTGGTAAAGGCCTTGTAGAAATCGACCGCGCGGCCATCATCGGCGCTCTCGGTGCGATTGGGCATGGCCCCTTCGCTCAGCTCGGGATCTTCCTCGCCCGGCTCGCCTTCGGGATCGGAAGGACGGCCATCGGGGCGGGTCTGGCGCTCGTCTTCGGCGTTCTGGTCGTCGCTGGATCCATCCAGTGATTGACCGCCTTCGGCCTCGCCATCCTCTTCCTGCTCGTCCTCGTCGGGGGCGTCCTGCTGGGCCTCGTCCGGTTCGTCCTCACCCTCGTTCTCGCTCTCGTCGGGTGTATCGGCAGACGAAGCCTCAAGGTCCAGTGCCCGCAACAGATCGTTCAGACGACGCGCAAACAGGGTCTGGTCGTCGGCACTTTCGGCCAGAGCGTCCAGTTGTGCGCCCGCCCGACCTTCCAGATCGATACGGATGCGATCCACCATATCGCCCAGACCATCGGGTGCGCGTGTGCCCAGCAAACGCTCGCGCAGCATGATGGCCACGGCCTCGGCCAGCGGCACCTTGTCGGCCTCGGCCCGCAAGGCCCCCGTGCGCTCCAGACGGCTGACCAGAGCCGCCCGCAGGTTTTGGCGCACACCGGCCAGCTTG
Organism: Brevundimonas sp. BH3; assembly: GCF_045345115.1. Lineage (GTDB taxonomy): Bacteria > Pseudomonadota > Alphaproteobacteria > Caulobacterales > Caulobacteraceae > Brevundimonas. The sequence continues at coordinate 2,870,790 of NZ_CP150796.1, read as the reverse complement.
CGCGCGCCAATGGTTTCCACCCGCGCCTGTTCCAGCGCGTCAAACACCTCGGCGGCGGTGCGGTCCACCGGTCGCGCCTTGGCGTCGATAGCGGGATCATGATTGGCCAGTTTCAGCGCAATACGGTCGGCCTGACCGCGCGCGGTCGCCTCTTCCATGGCGCTGGGATTACGCGGCGGGTGCGGCAGGGTCAGGACATTGCCGACCAGTTTCGGTCCGTCCGAGGCAAAGTGAACCTCCAGCTCCGGCTGCTCTGCCAAAGCCCGCGCTGCATGCGCCAGCGCCCGCTTAAAAACTTCCTGTGGTGTCTCTGGACCGGCCATGGCCCACACATAGACGATGCCACGCCAAGGGGAAGGGGGCAGATGGCAAAAGGGGCCAGCCTTGCGGCTGACCCCTTCATTCATCGAGCCTTTGAAGCTCCTTAGTCGATGGCGCGAACCTCGACCGGCAGACCAAGGGCCTCCAGTTGCGGCTTCACCTTTTCGGCGTCACCGACGACAACCCAGACGAACTTGGTCGGGTCGATGGCGGCCTTGACGGCGGCGTCCATCTGCGCGGCCGTGGTCGCATTGATGCGGGCGGCCAGACCTTCCTGATAGCTGTCGGGGCGGCCATACAGGCTGTTGGAGCGTAGGGCACCCAGCACGGCATTGGAGGTTTCATACGAACCGGCCAGCGAGCGGGTATCACCCTTGATGGTGCGCTCGTGTTCTGCCGGCGTTACGCCCTCGCCGCCGAGGAAGCGGTTATACTGGTCCAGCAGGGCCTGAACCGATTCACCCGTGCGGTCGGCCTGAACCGGCGCATTGACGATATAGGGCGAGCGACCCTGATAGGTCATGATGCTGCCCCGCACGCCATAGGACCAGCCCTTGGTTTCGCGCAGATCGGCATTGATACGGCTCATGAAGTCCGTACCCAGAACCGTATTGCCCAGACCCAGCACCAGATTGTCGTCAGTGCCCGAAACCGGCAGGACCTGACCTCCCATGATGATGGACTGTGGCGACTGCGGACGGTCGATCAGCACGATACGGGCCGAGGTCTGCGGCAGCGGTGCCGAGAAGTCCTTGACGCCCTTGGCCAACGACGGTGCACGCCAGTCACCAAAGGCCGCGTTCAGCTGCTCTGTCACCTGTGACAGCGGCAGGTCCGAAACCACAAACAGCTTGGCATTGTCCGGACGGATCCAGGCCTGATACTCGCCGACCAGATCTTCGCGCGTCAGGGCGGTGATGACTTCCGGTGTGCCCGAACCGCTGCTCGGGCGGCCATAGGGGTGGGTTTCGCCATAGACCAACGAAGGGAAGGCGCGGCTGGCCAGAGCGGCCGGCTGGGTCTTCTCGCTGGCCAGGCGGGCCAGACGCTGGGCGCGGATACGCTCGACTTCCGAAGGCGCAAAGGCCGGATTACGCAGCACATCGGCAAACAGGGTCAGCGACGGCTCCAGATTGGTGCTGACGCTGCTGAGGCTGGCCACAGTGCGGTCCATGCTGGAGCCAAAGCCGAGCGTTGCACCCAGACGTTCCTGCGCCTCGGCCAGAGCCAGACTGTCGCGCGTAGTCGAACCTTCTTCCATGACGTTCAGCATCAGGGTGTGCGCACCCAGACGGTCGGCACGGTCGGCGGCAATACCGGCATCGAATTCCATTGCGATACGCGTCACCGGCACGGCGGTCGAGTGCACATAGACCACCTCGATACCGTTCGACAGGGTGGCGCGTTCCACGTCGGGGAAGTCCACATTCTTGACGTCACCAATCGCCGGTGCCGGATCACGCTGGACACGCACGATTTCTGCGGCCGGTGTAGGTGTTGCGCCCGACGGCGTCGCAGCGGCATCGACATAGGCCTCGCGCTCGCCCGGCAGCACGGTCTGGCTATAGACCGGACGGGTCAGCCAGCGCTGCATGGCATCCTTGACCTGCTGCGGCGTCACAGACGCATAGCGTTCCAGCTGCTTCTTGTAGTGATCGGGATCACCGGCATAAAGTTGCCCCTCGGCCAGAACCGAAGCCTTGCCATTGGCCTGTTCCAGACCCTGAATGGTGCGCGACGCATATTGCGTCACCACGCGGTCAATCTCGTCCTGCGTCGGGCCGTCGGCCATCAGTCTGTTGAATTCGGCATCCATTTTTGCCGCCACAGCCTCGTGGTCCTGCCCGGGTTTCACCGTCACCGAATAGGAGAACATGCTGACGCGCTGGAACACCTGATTGCCCGCCGAAACGCCCGACGCCGTCTGGTCACCCCGCACCAGAGCATTGTCCAGACGCGAGCTGTTCAGACCACCCAGAACCGAGGCCGCAACGCTCAGCGGCACCGTATCGTCATGCAGCATACCGGGCGTGACCCAGTTGCGGCTGACACGGGCCTGCGCCACACGGTCGTGCAGGGTCTGTGAAACGGGTGCCGCCAGTGTCGGCACATCGGCGGCCGCAGGCGTATTCACCGGACCGGCCTTGATGCCACCGAAATACTTGCTCACCAATTCGCGGGCCTTGGCCTCGGTAATGTCACCCGACAGGACCAGAACCGAGTTGTTCGGGCCATAGTTGTCGATGAACCACTGGCGCACCGTGTCCATGCTGGCGGCATCCAGATCGGCCATCGAACCGATGGTCGAGTGGCGATACGGATGGCCCTCTGGGAACAGGGCTTCCAGCGTGGCATAATAGGTCAGGCCATAGGGCTGGTTGTCGCCCTGACGCTTTTCGTTCTGCACAACGCCGCGTTGCAGGTCCAGAACCTCTTGGCTCACCTGACCCAGCAGGTGGCCCATGCGGTCCGATTCCAGATACAGCGTGTATTCCAGTGCGGGCGTGGGCACGGTCTGGAAATAGTTGGTGCGATCAAACCAGGTGGTGCCATTCAGGGCGGTGGCCCCTGCGGCATTCATGGTCTGGATGTGCGAAGACGGGCTGTTTTCCGAACCACCGAACATCAGGTGTTCGAACAGGTGGGCAAAGCCGGTCGAGCCCTTGGGTTCGTCTTTCGAGCCCACATTGTACCAGACGCTGACGGCCACGACCGGAACTTTGTGGTCTTCGTTGACCAGCACCGTCAGGCCGTTATCCAGCTGGAAACGCTTCCACGGAATGTCGACGCGTGCGATCAGGTCCGCCACCGGCGCACCGCGCAGTTCCTGCGCTTGAGTAGAGCTGGCCGCAGCCGGAGCCACCGCCGTATGGGCCAGAGCCGCCGGAGCCAGACCGGCCATAAGGGCCGCAACAGCGGCAGAAGTCGCTAGACGACGCATAAGGTTTCCCCTCGAAATGAGTTTGGGCGAACCTTAACCGCCATATTCCTACCCGCAATGCGACAGGGTGCTTCCTGTCCAAATGTTCATGTTAGATGAACGAGGCATATAATTTGAATTGTCATTCAAATTATTATAATAACGAATATGGCAATCATTCTTCCCGATCCCAAACGCCTAATCGGCATCCGCTTTTCCATGTTGGCCCGTCGCTGGCGCCATGAGGTGGAATCCTCATTGGCCGAGGCTGGCCTCAGTGACGCGACATGGGCCCCCTTGGTGCATCTCAGTGAAGGTGGAGACGGGCAGTCACAAAAACATCTGGCCGCCCGACTTGGGATCGATGCCTCCAGTCTTGTCCGCTTGCTGGATATTCTGGAGCGCCAGTCCCTGATCGAGCGTCGTCCAGACCAGAATGATGGGAGAGCGCGGCGGGTCTTTCTGACGCCGGACGGAGAAGGCCGCGTGGCTCATATCCGCAACCTGTTATGGCAGGCCGAGGAGCTTTTACTGGCCGACCTGTCAGACGAAGAGGCGCAGGTGATGTTGGACTGTTTTGCTCGCATCGATGCCCGTATCACCGATATTAGAGGGGTGGCATGATGGGCCGTATCCGTCGTCGCCATCTGGTGCTGCCCCTACTGGGGCGACAGCATTTGCGTGACAGTATGCAGGTGACGCGTCCGGCTATTTTACGAAACTCGACCTTGGCGGGAATACAGTCCGCTTTGGTGGTTTTGGTTGCCCTACCTCTAGTCCAGCTTTCGGCATGGTCGCACTTGATTGGCTATGCCGGTCTGGGGGCACTGGTGGCGCTGTTTGGCCGGTTTGCGCCCAAGGGTCGCCGGACGTGGACGGTTTTCAAGGTGGCGGTTTGCCAAACGGCATCGGTTCTGTTGATGACGCTGGCCTCTCTAGCGGGGCTGGGCATGGCGGGGATGATGGCCTTGCTGGCCCTGATGGGGGGCGCTTTTTATATTATCGGGTTGAAGGGACGCTTTGGCCCACCCGGTGCGTTGATCTTTATGTTTGCAGCCACGGCGGCCATGCCCGCACCGGCTTCGCCGGAAGAGGCTACAGGACGTGTCATCATGACAGGTGCTGTGGCCATGTTGTCGGTACTGCTGTGCGCGCTTACCGAAGTGTTTCGTTTCAAGGGTGATGACGAGTGCTCGCTGCCGGCTGATCCGGTCATGTCGGCACGCGATATGGGACTGGTTGCTGTCCGCGTAACCGCCAGTGCGGCAGTAGCCGGCTATGTGGCTATGTGGGCGGGGATGGCGCATCCCGCATGGGCATCGTTGGGGGCGGTGGCTGTCGTATTGGGATCCAAACTGCACCTTTCCCTGCATCGGGCTTTCCAACGGATGGCTGGTACGGTGGTGGGCAGTTTAGGCGTGTGGCTGTTGCTTCAGGCCGAACCCAGTGTGTGGATCATTATTGCTGTTCTGGCTCTGCTACAGATTTTGACCGAGGTTCTGATCGGCTTCAACTATGCGCTGGGCCAGATGTTTGTGACCCCGATGGCCCTTTTGATGACCTATCAGGCCAGTGCGGGGCGCGTGGGCCCTAGTATTGCCAGCGAACGTGTGGTCGACACCTTGTTGGGAGTGGCTATCGGGGTGTTGTTGGCACTGTTGTTATCGACCCATGCGGATCGCGCGCATTTTATGGAGCGCCATCGGCAAGGGCGTAAGCCGCCGCCAAGTCTGGGCTAAGGACTAAAAAAAAGCCCCGACCTTGCGATCGGGGCTTTTTCAATTTCGTTCGACAGACGCCGATCAATCCTCGTCCATCTTAAGGGCGGCGATGAAGGCTTCCTGCGGAATCTCCACCTTGCCGAACTGGCGCATGCGCTTCTTGCCCGCCTTCTGCTTCTCGAGCAGCTTCTTCTTGCGGGTGGCGTCGCCGCCATAGCATTTGGACGTCACGTCCTTACGCAGAGCGCGCACGGTTTCGCGGGCGATGATCTTGCCCCCGATGGCGGCCTGAATCGGGATGGTGAACATGTGCGGAGGGATAAGCTCCTTCATCTTCTCCACCATGCCACGGCCACGGGTCTCGGCGCGGGCGCGGTGCACCAGCATCGACAGGGCGTCCACCGGCTCGGCATTCACAAGGATGCTCATCTTGACCAGATCGCCGACCTTGTAGTCGGTGATCTCGTAGTCGAACGAGGCATAGCCCTTGGAGATCGACTTCAGGCGGTCATAGAAGTCGAACACCACTTCGTTCAGCGGCAGCTCATAGACGACCAGAGCGCGCGAGCCGACATAGGACAGCTCGATCTGGTTGCCACGACGGTCCTGACACAGCTTGATCACGCCGCCCAGATATTCGTCCGGCGTCAGGATCGTCGCTTTGATCCACGGTTCCGAAATGGTGTCGATCTGCATGACATCCGGCAGGTCGGCCGGATTGTGCAGGTCGATATGGGTGCCGTCGCGCAGACCGATCTTGTAAACCACCGACGGGGCTGTCGCGATCAGGTCGAGATTGAACTCGCGGCTCAGGCGTTCCTGAATGATTTCGAGGTGCAACAGGCCAAGGAAGCCGCAGCGGAAACCAAAGCCCAGTGCCGCCGAGCTTTCCATTTCATAGGTGAACGACGCATCGTTCAGACGCAGCTTGGCAATGGCCGAGCGCAGATCGTCAAAGTCTGCAGCATCGACAGGGAACAGGCCGCAGAACACTACCGACTGGACTTCCTTAAAGCCCTTCAGCGGTTCTGCGGTCGGTTTCTTCTCGTCGGTAATGGTGTCGCCAACAGCGGCGTGCGCCACTTCCTTGATCTGTGCCGTGATAAAGCCGACTTCGCCTGGACCCAGTGCCTCGACGGGCGTGTTCTTCGGCAGGAAGACGCCGACGCGGTCGACAAGGTGGGTCGTGCCCGACTGCATCATCTTGACGCGCATACCGGCCTTCAGGATGCCGTCAAACACGCGCACCAGCAGCACAACGCCGAGGTACGGATCGTACCACGCATCCACCAGCATGGCCTTCAGCGGGGCGTTGATGTCGCCCTTGGGGGCGGGCAGACGGGTGACGATACCTTCCAACACATCCTCGATGCCGATGCCGGACTTGGCCGAGCATTCAATGGCTTCGGAGGCGTCGATCCCGATCACATCCTCGATCTGGGCCTTTACGCGCTCGGGCTCGGCAGCGGGCAGGTCGATCTTGTTGAGGACCGGCACAATCTCGTGATTGTTGTCGATCGCCTGATAGACATTGGCCAGGGTCTGGGCTTCGACGCCCTGCGAGGCATCCACCACCAGAATCGAGCCTTCGCATGCCGCCAGCGAGCGCGAGACTTCATAGGCGAAGTCGACGTGGCCCGGCGTGTCCATCAGGTTCAGGATATAGGTTTCCCCATCCTTGGCCTTGTAGCTCAGGCGCACGGTCTGCGCCTTGATAGTAATCCCGCGCTCTTTCTCGATATCCATATTATCGAGAACCTGTTCCGACATCTCCCGCGCGGTCAGCCCGCCGGTGAATTGGATCAAGCGGTCAGAGAGCGTGGATTTGCCATGGTCGATGTGGGCGACCACGGAGAAATTCCGGATGCGTTCAATAGGAGGCGTCGTCATGTAGCGGCGCTTAGCATTGGATGAGTCTAAACGCTACTTCCTCGATAGGCTGACATAGTCGATAGGCGGCATCAATCGGGTGGAAAACCTGCTTAAGCCCCAGTTTACCAAACTCGTTGGGAAACTCTTCAAGCATAGCGGCGCTTTATCATAACAATGATATTTGGAGTGATCCCCCATGCTTCGAATAGTAAACCGTCGCAAACGCGAACGGCGTGGCTCCATTGCCGTTGAATTCGCTCTTATTGCTCCGATCCTGCTTTTTATGATGATCGGCATGATTGTCTATGGTGGCTGGTTCTGGCTGGCCCACTCGGTGCAATCGCTCGCCTATGAATCTGCACGTGCATCTCTGGGCGGTCTGGATGCTGCCGAGCGTCGGCAATTGGCTCTGGACTTTGTATCGACACGCGGAAATCAGATGGGCGTCCCCGTCAGCGCCAATGATGTTGTTGTTCTAAGCGACGGACAGGTCGTGGCTGTCAAAATCGACTACGACATCAGCAACCATCCTATCATGGCCCTGAGAAGCCTGACTGTGCCGCCTCCGCAAACGATTAAACGCGAGGCGGTGGTGCGTCTGGGCGGATACTGATGAGGGCGTTACGGCATCTGTTGTGGTCCTTTGGTCGGGACCTGCAAGGTGGCGTAGCCATTATTGGTGCGGCGGCTGTGGTGCTGTTTGTCGTACTTGCCGCCTTGGCGATTGATCTGGGGTCGATGACCTTAAAGGCACGAGAGATTCAGGGCGCTGCCGATCTGGCCGCCCTTTCTGCGGCTCGTAACCTGCCTGCAGCTAATGCAGCGGCCAATGCGACAGCTCAGGCTAATCTGGGCGCGGATATTATCATCACCACCCAGACCGGGGTCTATCTGGCCGAACGTAAGATAAAGCCGCAAAATCGTTTCACTGTTGGGGGTTCAGTGCCAAACGCTGCGCGCGTGACCATCACGGGCAAGGCTCCACTATTTTTCGCGGGTATATTTGGAACCGATAACCCGCACGGCCACCGCAGCCCTGCCGGGAGCAAAACCGACTGCCGTATTTTCGATTGGCTCACGTTTGCTGGGGCTCAACCGCGGTTTGGTGAACGGCCTGTTGGGGACGCTTCTGGGCTCGAACGTCAATCTATCGGTGATGGATTATAATCGCCTTCTGGGCGCGGATGTGAATCTGCTGCAGTTTGCGGACGCTCTAGCGGTCGATCTGGGCGTAGAGGCGGGTGATTATGACCAGTTGCTCAAACATGATGTGACGACCGGACAGTTGTTGCGCGTTCTCACCGCACTTGCCGATGATGGTGAGCGGGCTGTTCTGGGGCAACTGACCGGATCGCGTCTGGATGTCCCTATCAAGGTAGGGCAACTGGTCGGTGTCGATGCCAATGCCCGCGATGGTCTGCGCCGCGCGCTAAATATGGATGTGGCGGCTCTGGACTTGATTGTGGCCAGTCTGGAAACAGCCAATAGCAATCGGCAACTGGCGCTGAACGGCGATGTGAACGCCATACTGGCCGATATTCGTATCATGGCAGCGATTGGAGAGCGTCCGAATGACTCGTCATGGCTGACGGTTTCCGCAGGCGGGACACCGGTCATCCGTACATCGCAGACGCGTGTTTTTGTGCGTGCCAAGACGAAAAATCTGGTGGATGAACTGTTGTCGGTTGACCTGCAAGTGTTTGCAGAAGTCGCTTCGGCAGAGGCCAAGATCAAGGACATCCAGTGTGCGCCCAGCAAGCGCGTTGATGTGGATGCTCGCACGGGGCTGCTGCGAGTGAGTGTCGGCAATGTCACCAATCCCGGTGATTTGCAGAATTTCAAAAAGCGCATCAACACCGAGGAACTGGTGTTGGCCGAAGTGCTGCTGCTGCCCTTGAAAATCTACGCCAATGTCGAAAGCCACGATACAAAATGGCAGTCATTGCGGTTTTCCGAGGCCCAAATCAGCGCCAAAACACCGCAGAGCGTGCGTTCCAAGGAGATTGGTTCCAGCCTGCTGGCCACGCTGGGCAAGGAAATGAAGATTACCTTTTTGGGATTGCCGCTGGGCTGGATTGTGAACCTGCTAACTCCGCTTCTGGTACCGATTGGCTATCTGCTGGATGCGGTCCTGAATCCGTTATTACAGTTGCTGGGTATCGGTTTGGGCGAGGCCGATGTGAGAGTTCTGGGCATCAACTGTCCGGGCGGTGTTGGCGGGATACCCTATCTGGTAGGCTAAACCGGACAGCGGGCAAAGAAAAAGGCGCGGGGGTCACCCGCGCCTTTTGATCTTTATGTGTGCCGCAGATCAGCCTTCGATAGGACGAAGGCCGTTTGCAGCATTCTGCACGACCGGACGGCTTTGGCCGCCTGCAGCAATAATGCGGTCGATGCGCGCTTTTTCAGCGCGGAAGGCTGCCAGCTCGGAGCCAGCTAGGATCGTGCCTTCTTGGGTGCGGACACTGGCTGGATTGATCCGTTGGCCGTTGCGCCACATTTCGTAGTGCAGGTGCGGGCCGGTCGAGTTGCCGGTATTACCGACATAACCGATCACCTGACCCTGGCTGACGCGCTGGCCAGCACGCATGCCCGAGGCAAAGCGCGACAGGTGGGCGTAGCCGGTCTCAAGGCCATTGGCGTGACGTACGCGGATCCAGTTGCCATAACCGCCCCAGCGGCGGGCCTCAACGATCACGCCATCGGACGGTGCTACGATGGGGGTGCCGGTCGAGGCGGCAAAGTCCATACCCTGGTGCATCTTACGATAGCCTGAGATGGGGTGGGTACGGTAGCCGTAGTTGGATGAGACGCGACGGAAATTCTGCAACGGGGTCCGCATCATGGTGCTGCGGACATTTTTGCCGGTGGCGTCGAAATACTCGACCTTGCCCGACCCCGGACGCTCGAAGCGATAGAAGGCCTGGCCTTTCAGCTCAGCAAACATCAGGTCGCCGGTTTCGATCGTACGTCCCGCTTCGGTGACCGAACGGTCAAAAACAAGGGTGAACTCGTCGGCTGCGCGGACATCGCGCTGCATGTCGAACTTGTGGGCGAACAACTGGCTGGCACGGCGCACAACGGCGGAGGTTGCGCCCAGTTCGCGGGCGGAGGCCGACAGCGAACCTTGAACCTTGTCGCGAGCGACCACGGTTTCATGCGTGATCTTTTCGTCCAGCGAGCGCAGGCGCAGGGCACCGTCAAAGCTACGCGAGACAGTCAGTTGGCTGGCGGGGCCGGTACGCATGGTCAGGCCGATCAGTCGGGCCTCGCCTACACCACCACGCGGACGCGATACGGCGGTTTCGAATTTGGCACCGGCACGAATGTCTTTCAGATCAAAAGCGCTGGCGATGGTAGCGGCAACGGCGCTGGCGTCTTCGGCGCGGACGCCGGCGCGGCGCACGGCCTGCTCGAAAGTTTCGCCACGGCGAATTTGAACCGGAATGGCCTCTGGTGCGTTAAGACCCGCAGGAGCCGCAGCTGCTGCATAGGCTTGGGTTTCTAGATAGGCCGTCTGCTGGGGCGTAAGAACGGGCAGTTCTTCTGTCTCAGACGCAGCGAAGGGTTTGCCCGCCATCAGGGCAATGCCAATGGCAGCCGCTGTCGTCAGCAGGTGGGGGGCAAGCCGCAACGGTTGGCGGCGAGGATCGAACTGGGTCATTGTTCCCCGGTATTCGACGACGCACGAATGCGCCCAACGAAGTTTGAACTCATGCCTCCTTCCCTTCAGAGACACGAAGCGATCTGTATAGACCGGCTGTGCCAGTATGGGAAGCAGGGATGTTACATTGGTGTAACAAGCTGTGTGCTCGTCAGGGTTGCAGTCTTTTACGAAACCTTTTGGCAAAAGTTGGACGGCGTAAAATCGGGCCGAGAAATTACCAGATGCTGTGTTGCCTCTATAAAAACACTACTAAACCTTAGCGAGGCAGCCTTGATGCGATTATGCTCCTCTAGACGTTAAGACGAGGTTTTGAACCTTGGCCGCACCGGAGGATTTGTATCTAGGTTGTGTCGGAACGAACGAAAAGCAGGCCTGTGAGCAGCAATATCCCTGAATCTTCCACAGAAACCTCGCCTGCGGCCCGTAAAGCCAAGCGTCTGCCTTTGGGGCGTGTCGGGGCGGGGCTGACGGTCGGTGCCCTGGTGGTCATATTGGGCGCAGGCGCTCTTTATGTCGGGCGCCGGGCTGTGGCCGAGGAAGTGCTGGTCGGATGGCTGCACCGACGTGGTATTTCAGCCGAGGTTCAGGTCGAGCGGATTGAATGGGACGGCTTTACCGGACGTATCATTGTCGGCAATCCCGATGATCCCGATGTCCGTATCGACAGGGTCGAGGTAGATTACCTGATCGGCCTGCCATGGATGCAGGATGGTTTTGGTCTGACACCCAAGCGGGTTCTCTTGTCGCGCCCGCTGATCAAGGCCGAGTGGACCGGCGAAAAGCTGTCTTTTGGCGCGCTGGATCCTTTGATCGAAGAATTTGCCACCAAGCCGCAGGGGGCGAAAAAACCCGGCCCGCTGATCGTGGTGGATAAGGGACAGGTTTTGCTGGCGACGCCCTATGGGTCGATTACGGCACTGGCTGATGCCCGTCTCAATGATATGCGACTGGAATGGCTGGAGGCATCACTTAATCCTGCGACCTTGACGCTGGGCGATATGAAGACAACGGGCTTGCAGGCCCGGATCGAAGCTCGCAGTACCGGCGATGCCTTGACCTTCAGCAGTCAGGCCTCTGCCGAGACTCTGGCCATTGCAGATATGTCGGGGACCAATGCCAGTCTGAGCCTGAACGGTCAGGTGCCTTATCCTCGCAAAGATGTGGTGCAGGCCAACGGTCCTGTGACGCTGCAAGGGCAGGTCGACATGGCCCGTCTGGATGGCGAGACAGTCGAGGCGCGCGATTTTACGGCGCGTATGGACTGGCGCGGGCAATTGACGGGCTGGATGGATCGCTTTGCGCTAAGCGGACGTGGATCCTTGGAGGCCTCGGCAAAAGACCTCCACACGGGCGACCAAAGGCTCTCGGGCGTCCACATGGTTGTCAGCGATGCCGCCACCAGTGTCAGCCGAGGACAAAAAGCGCAGGCTCCGACAACGGTTACAGGTGGGGGCGTACAGAATGCGGGCCTCAAATGGCAGTTGGAAGGTCCGCTACAGCTTGCAGCCGAGCATCTACGATCGGGTGAAAATCGTTTGAGACATGTGCAACTGCTGTCCTCGCGTCTCAAGGCTGGCGGTGAAGACGGGCAGATGGAGGTTCAGGCCCCGCTGACGCTTTTGGCCGGCGAGGCGGTGACCGGTGATCTGCAAATGCGTCAGGTGCGGGGCCAGTTTGTTCTGGATGGCCAGCGCGGTTTGGTCACAGACATTGCCCTGAAGGGCAGTCTGGTGGCGAATGGCCGTTTTAACGGACTGGGTCCGGTAAAGGCGGATGATGCCGTTCAGATCGAGCGCTTGAAACTGGCAGCCAGTGATTTTGTTCTGTCAGCCCCTGCACTGTCTATGGTGCAGAACAACCGTGGGTTGGGCGTGCAATTGGATGCACCGGTCCAGCTTCGGGCGCGCAACGGCGTCGAAGTGCGTTTGGCGGCGCTAGGCCGCCCGCTCTTGCAGATGGCTGGCGGGGCACCGACGGGGGCCATGCAACTGAGCCTGACCGGTGAGGATGTTCCAAACCTGAATGTGGAGGTCGCCTCCTGGCAGGTCGCAAAGGGTAGTTTGACGGCCCAGCTGAGTGCGAACGGCCAGACAGATTTTGACCCGCTGCGGGGTGTGGCGCTGCAAACGGCGGGAATATTGAGCCTTCGTAACGGTGTTACGACCTATCAGGTCAGTGACTGTGCCAACCTTCAGGCGCGTCAGGTCCAGATCGGCGAAAATAATCTGGATCAGCTGTCAGGCCGTCTTTGTGCGGATGGCCGCCCGTTATTCACGGCACAGCAAGGCCGTTGGGAACTTGCGGGCCGTTTGGCTGATACACGGTTACAGGCCAGCTTCCTCGAACTGGACCTTGAAAATGGCGCAGGGCGTTTGCGTGTTTCGGGACAGAAAGACGATTTGGACATGCGTCTGTCGGATATTGTAGCGACCGTCAAAGACAGCCCCGATATAGCCGAAGCCCGTATTCATCCGCTTGGCGTCGGTGGCGAAGTGTCTCTGTCACGCGGCGTATGGAACGGGGGGTTGCACCTGTCTCGCGAGAGTGATCGTCTGGCGTCGGTGAATCTGGTTCATGCCAATGCGACCCATGAAGGGCGGCTGGATTTGAAAGCCGGACCTCTGACCTTTGCTGCCGACGGGCTGCAACCGGGAGCCATCAGCCCGCTGTTGCAGGAGTATATTGTTAATGCCAGCGGTGACGCCGTTGGCATGGATGGCGAGGTGGTCTGGTCGGCCAAGAGCGTGACCAGTCAGGGGCGTATCATTATCGGCAATGGTCAGGCCGAAGACACCCAAAGCGCGGGCTTGTCTTTCGATACACCCATGGGACGTCTGGTGGGGCTGCGCGGTAAGGTGCAGATAACGGACCTGTTGAAGCTGGAAACGGCATCGGACCAGATGCTCAGCGCCGAGCGCCTCGACAGCGTGATGCCCATTACCGATCTCAAACTGACCATGGGGCTGGGTGAGGGCGCGCTGAATATCTCTCAGGCCTCGCTGAAGCTGGATGCGGGCGGCGTGAGTGTTCGTGATGTGGTGGTGCCGCTCAACGGCGTTGATCCGGTGCGGGGCCGGATCGATGTGGACAATCTTCAGGTGAATGACCTGCTGGTGGCGGCCAGTCTGGGCGAAAAGGCGAAACTGGATGCCCGTCTCAACGGACAGATCCGGTTTGAGTACCAGCGTCAGCAGGGTTGGCAGTTCCATTCGGTCGATTTGCGGGCGCAGGGCGGCTATCTGTCGATCCAACCCGAAGTCCTGACCGGTATGTCTGCAAACGGCGGTGAGGTGGTGACGGCAGATGGTGCAGATATTGAGGTGCCCCCCAATGCGGTGCAGGGCTTTGCCTATCAGGCGCTGGAAAATCTAGCGATCAATGACCTGAGCGCCGACGTGTACACCCTGCCCGAAGGGCGTCTGGCGGTGAACTTCCGCATTCAGGGCTACCATGCGCCGCCGCAGAAACAGGAACTGCGGATTTCGATTATGGACTTGTTCAATGGTAATCTGATGCAGCGCAAACTGCCCTTGCCTTCCAATGCGCCGGTAATCCTGAACTTGCGAACCGACTGGAATGCCAATGAATTGGCCACCGACATCTATCACCTGATGCAGCGCCGTTTTGCCGATTTGAGTGTGGTCGGGGCTGACGATGCGAAGGAACAAAAATGACGGCGACAGAAGGCATGAAAAGATGCAACTGTTACCGTTCACGGCCCGTTCAGGCGTAACGGGTCTATAGGTTATATGTGTACTGGACTAACCGGAGAGATCGTTATGTTGGACAAACGACAGTTCACCCTGTTTGCCCTTGCTGGGGCAATCGCGGGTACTGCGGCCTGTACACCTACGGTAAAGATTGCGTTCGACAAGCCGTTGGAAATCAACGCTAACCTGCGTGCCGACATTGTCATTAAGCTTGACGAAGAGCTGAAGAAGCTCTTCCAAGAAAACCCGAACCTATTCTAAGTCAGGAGGCATAGAATGGCCTATCGTAAACTTTTTGTCGCTGTTGCTGCTGTGGCCGCACTGGGTGTGGCTGGCGGTGTGATGGCGCAGACCTCGGGTCAGAAGGCCCTCGTGGATGCCGCCAAGGCTGAAGGCCGCGTCGGTGAGCAGGCCGACGGTTATCTGGGTGTGCGTACCTCGGTCGAGCCCGATACTCGTGCGGCGGTCGATGCCATCAATAATGGTCGTCGCGAAGCCTATGCCCGTACCGGTAGCCAGGCAGGGACTTCAGCGGCTGTGGCCGGTGAGCGCATGTTCGAGACCCGCCTGTTGCCAAATGTTTCGTCGGGGCAGTGGTATCGCAATGCTGCGGGCCAGTGGGTCCAGAAATAATCCGCACGAAAATGCGGAGCGTACAACGCTGACCAACAGGGCCGATTTCCACAACGGGGATCGGCTCTTGGCGTTTTAAGGGCGGCGATTCTACTGCCGCAGGTTTGAAAACTGGGAGAGGGCGAATGCGCGCTTTGGTAGGTTTGGGTCTGGCTCTAGCACTGGCTGCCTGTGACACGTCCGCGCCGGTGAAACCGGCTGACGAAAAGGCTCCCGAGGCCAAGCTGGGTTCGGTGGCTCTGGATGCGCCGATCCGCGCACTGGGGACCGAGCCGTTCTGGCATGTCGATATCGAAACGGCAGATCTGGTTCTGACCCGCATTGACCAGCAACCGCTGACGGCATCGAATAAGGGCTTCGAGGCCAATGGTAATGTGGCCTTCTGGACCTCGGCCCTGCCGGACCAGACGCCGTTCAAAGTCACCCTAACGGCCGAAGATTGTTCGGACGGCATGAGCGACCGCGTCTATCCGCTGAGCGCTAAGGTCGAGATCGGTGCTGAAACCCTGACTGGTTGTGCGGCCTCGGTAGAGGCTCTGGAACGTGCCAGCGAGGCCGGGCGCGTCGAATAGCGCCTGCCTCGCGGCCAGTCTGGCTTGGGACAGGTCTAGCGTTTGGCCTGTTCCGAGCCATTGGTGACGGCACGGCCCGCGGCCTGAACGTCGCGGCCGATGCCGGCAACCGTATTGCAGGCCGACACGGCCAGAGCGGCAGCGATCATGCCGAGGGCGATAATCTTGCGCATGATAATTCTCTCGATAAGGTGTTGATCCGGTTGGCGACCATCGTTCTATGCGGGTATGACAGCCAGTGGTCGCCAGCATAAGGGCGACTGTACAATATTCGAGCCTTAACCGGTATCCTGACAGGTAAACATGATCCAGCCCGCCGCCAACTCCGCCCGCCGACTGGTTGAAACCCTTGTGCTGAACGGCGTGGAAAAGGTGTTCTGCGTACCGGGCGAAAGTTATTTGGCCGTGCTAAACGCGCTCTATGATGTGCGCGACAAGATCGAGGTCATCATCTGCCGCCACGAAGCGGGTGCTGCCAATATGGCCGAGGCCTATGGCAAGCTGACGGGCAAGCCGGGAATCTGCATGGTGACACGCGGACCAGGCGCAACGCAGGCGGCGGTGGGCATCCATACTGCCCAGCAGGATTCCACGCCGCTGATTATGTTTGTCGGCCAGATCGCCCTGTCGGATCGTGGCCGCGAGGCCTTTCAAGAAGTCGATTACCGCCAGACCTTTGGTTCGCTGGCCAAGTGGGCGACCGAGATCGAAAGCCCCGAGCGCACGGTAGAAATCGTCGAGCGCGCCTTTGCGACCGCGCTTCAGGGCCGCATGGGGCCAGTGGTGATCGCCCTGCCGGAAAATCTGCTGCACGATGATGGTGGCCCTGCGCCCGTTCGCGCCGTCAAACCGGCCCGTGCTGCGCTTGATCCGGCCTTTGTCGAGGAACTGAAGGCCAAACTGGATCAGGCGAAAAGCCCGCTTCTGGTGCTAGGCGGTTCGGGCTGGACCGACGAGGCCAGCGTGGCCATCGCCAAGTGGGCCGAGAAAAACGGTATCCCGACGGCCCTGTCATTCCGCCGCAAGGACTTGATCCCCAATAGCCACCCCGCCTATGCGGGGGATCTGGGTATCGGTTGCGCCCCCAAGCTGATCGAGCGCGTCAAGCAGACAGACCTGATGATCGTCATCGGTGCGCGTCTGGGCGAGAACGCCACCCAAGGCTACACCACGCTGTCGCGTACAGACACGGCGCAAAATCTGGTTCACATCCATCCTGGGGCCGAGGAACTGGGTCGCGTATGGACGCCGCTGATATCGGCCTGTGCCGATAACAGCTTAGCCGCTCTGGCAATCTCGCAGATCGAAACCACCGGCCAGTGGCACGATCAGGCCAAGGCCGCCAATGATGCCTATCTGGCCTTTTCCTCGCCAATCGAGACGGTGGGCGATGTGAACCTTTCGGAGGTGGTGCACCATCTGACGACGGGACTGCACAGCGATGCGGTTCTGACCAATGGCGCGGGTAATTTCGCGGCATGGCTGCACCGTTTCTATCGCCACCAGTGCCGTCGTGCCCAACTGGCCCCGACCTCGGGGGCCATGGGCTATGGCTATCCGGCGGCGGTGGCGGCCAAGGTCATGATGCCCGAGCGTCAGGTGGTCTGCTTTGCCGGTGACGGCGACTTCATGATGAGCGCCTGTGAAATGGCGACGGCGGCCCAGTATGGCCTCGGCGTAATTGTGATCGTGGTCGATAACGCCACCTACGGCACTATCCGTATGCATCAGGAAACCCAGTATCCGGGTCGTGTGATCGGCACCGACCTCAAGAATCCCGACTTTGTGAAATATGCCGAGGCCTTTGGTGCATTTGCCACCAAGGTCACCCGCACAGCAGACTTCCCTGCGGCCTTGGCCGAGGCTTGCGCCGCCAGCGCCAAAGGGCAACCGGCCCTAATCCATCTGATCGCCGATACCGAACAGATTTCACCGGCCAAGACCATCACCCAGCTGCGCGGCGGCTGACCGGCATTACGGCGTAATCTTGTAAGCGGGGCCGATTGCTGAAACTGTGCCCTCCACTGTTTAGTGAGGGGGAGCGATTTATGCGCCGTATTCTGATTTCATCCGTGGCCGCGTTGGCTTTCGGGACGCTGACACCTGTGGCCATGGCTGCCGAGCCGCCTGTGGCTGTGGCCACGGCACAGGGTGAGGATGCCCGTTTGGCCGAATGGTTCGAGGCCGCCTATCAGGCCCGTCTGGCGCTCAGCCCGATGGGCATGACCTCGATGGGCATGAAGACGGACTATGACAAGCTGGACGACAATTCGGCGGCGGCACAGGCCCGCTCTATGGCGATGGCCGAGGCCCAGTTGGCGGCGCTGAAGTCGTCGTTCGACACGACCAAGCTCAGCCCGCAAAGCCAGCTTTCGGTACGACTGTTCGAATATCAGGTCGAGCAAGGCCGCCTGTCGAACCAGTGGCGCGACTGGGGCTTCCAGTTTGCCGCCAATGGCAATCCGACCACCAGCCTGCCGGTGTTCCTGATCAACACCCACCGCGTGGACAGTGTGGCCGATGCCGAGGCCTATGTGGCGCGTCTGGTCGATACCGAACGCTATATGGGACAGGTCGCCACCACCCTGCGCGAGCGCACGGCCAAGGGTATTGTCTCGCCGATGTTTGTGTTCGAGCCGTCGTTCGACAATACCCGCGCGGTGATCGCGGGCGCACCGTTCGACAATGGTGCCGATAACCCTGTCTGGGCCGACATCAACAAAAAGGTGGCGGCACTGGATACGGACGCTGCGACCAAGGCCCGCCTTCTGGACGCCGCACGTACTGCCTTGACCGGTCCCTATAAGCGCGGTTTCGACACTGTTCTGACCGCACTGGGCGAGGCGCAGGCCAAGGCCGACAGCAATGACGGCGTTTGGCGTCTGCCGGATGGTGAGTCCTATTATAATGCTCGCCTGCAACTCTCGACGACGACCGACCTGACTGCTGACCAGATCCACAATATCGGTCTGGCCGAGGTGGCGCGTATTCAGGCCGATATGGAGGTCATCAAGCAAAAGGTCGGCTTTACCGGCACCCTGCAAGAATTCTTCACCTTCATCAAAACCGATCCGCAGTTCCAGTATCCGAATACGCCGCAGGGTAAGGAAGCCTTCCTGACCGATGCGCGTGGCTATGTGGCACGGGTGATGGATATGGCCCCGCAATGGTTCAACACCTTGCCCAAGGCGGCGCTGGAAGTGCGCGCAGTCGAGCCGTTCCGCGAGGCCACCGCCTCGATCGCCTTCTATAATCGTCCGGCTCCGGACGGTTCGCGTCCGGGCATCTACTATATGAACCTGTCGGACATGACGCAGGTTCTGAAGCCGCAGGTCGAGGGTATCAGCCTGCATGAAGGCGCGCCGGGTCACCATTTCCAGATCGCCTATGCTCAGGAAATGGAGGGCGTGCCGTCCTTCCGTCGCTTTGGCGGTTATGGCGTCTATTCCGAAGGCTGGGGCCTGTATTCCGAGCAGTTGGGCAAGGAGATGGGCTTCTATCAGGACCCGTATTCCGATTTTGGCCGTCTCTCGACCGAGCTGTGGCGCGCGGTGCGCTTGGTGCTCGACACCGGCCTGCATGCCAAGCGCTGGAGCCGCGAGCAGGCGATGGACTATTTCCGCCATAACTCGCTTCTGTCGGAGCGCGACATCCAGAAGGAAACCGAGCGCTACATCACCAATCCGGGGCAGGCGACCAGCTACAAGATCGGCGAGCTGAAGATTTTCGAACTGCGTCGCAAGGCGCAGAGTGCACTGGGTGACAGGTTCGATATCCGCGACTTCCACACGGTGGTGCTCGGCTCGGGTGCCGTGCCTCTGCAGGTGCTGGAGGAACAGGTGGATGCATGGATCGCCCAAGGGGGCGGTGCGCCAAACCTGTAAAGACAGACGGTTCCTATAGGGCGGGGGCGGAAAGGTTCAGACCTTCCGCCCCTCGCTTTTTGAGGGTGACGGCGCTAAAGGGCGCGGCATGGCTTTTACCGCAACCGTCCTGACCATGTTCCCCGAGGCTTTCCCTGGCCCGCTCGGCGTTTCGCTGATCGGTACGGCGTGGCGCGAGAAGGGGCTGTGGAATCTGGAAACGCTGGACATTCGTGCGTTTTCCGAGGATAAGCGCGGCTTCCTGGACGACACCCCTGCGGGTGGCGGTCCCGGTCAGGTACTCAAAGCGGACGTGGTGGCGCGGGCTCTCGATAGCTTGCAAGGTCCCCCTCGGCCGCTTTTGTACATGAGCGCACGCGGTCGGCCCCTGACGCAGGCGCGAGTTAAGGAATGGGCGAAAGCCGACGGTATCGTCGTGCTGTGCGGCCGTTTCGAGGGGGTGGACCAGCGGGTGCTCGACGCACGCGGGTTCGAGGAGGTCTCCGTCGGAAACGCGGTCCTCGCCGGTGGCGAGGCGGCGGCCATGGTGGCGATCGAGGCGTGCGTCCGGTTGGTTCCGGGGGTCTTGGGTGCGGCGGAAAGCCTGTCGTCCGAGAGCTTCGAAGACAACCTGTTAGAGCATCCGCAGTACACGCGACCGCGGACGTTCGAAGGCCACGATATTCCCGAGGTCTTGTTGTCGGGCGATCATAAAAAGATCGCAAAGTGGCGGCAGGAACAACGGGAACTGACGACGCGGGAACGGCGCCCAGATCTCTGGGAGCAGTATCTCGCCAACTTACAGGTAAAGAGCAAATAAGCTCCGGAGATAGACCATGAACATCGTTCAACAGCTCGCTGCTGAAGAAAAAGCCCGCCTGCTCGAAGGCAAGACCATTCCTGACTTCCAGCCGGGTGACACCCTGCGCGTGAACGTCCGCATTAAGGAAGGTGAGCGCGAGCGCATCCAGGCCTTCGAAGGCGTCTGCATCGCCCGTGATGGCGGCGGCATCAACGAGACCTTCACGGTCCGCAAGATTTCGTTCGGTGAAGGTGTGGAGCGTCGCTTCCCGATCCTGTCCCCGAACGTTGAGTCGATCGAAGTGAAGCGCCGCGGTGTCGTCCGTCGCGCCAAACTGTACTACCTGCGCGACCGTCGCGGTAAGTCGGCGCGTATCGCCGAGCGTCAAACCGCTCGCAAGGTTGTCGTTCCGACCACCGGCGAAGGTTCGACCGAAGCTTAAGTTTAGCACCAGTCTGAATGTGAAAAACCCCGTTGCGATGCAGCGGGGTTTTTTATTGTTTGCTGGGTAGTCAGGCTGGTGGATCAGTCAGATCTCCAAGCTGGCTGTCGCTCAAGGGCGGCTGTTCCAGACCGCGGCGCACAATGTCGCGTGTAGTGGCCGATAGCGCCGTGTCGGCGGCGGCCTTTTCAAAACGCTCACGCACATGGGCTTCTGCAGAATGGGTCAGGGTATAGATGCTGTCATGATTGCCCAGCAGGGCCTGTTTGAAGCCGCTAAAGGCGCGCTGGGCCTTGGCGAGGATCGAGCCATTGTCCTCGGGCGATCCGCCCCGTTCGCGCACGGCTACCTTGAAGCTTTCGGCCAGTTGCAGATGTTGCGAGGCACGACGATCCAACCACTGGCTGTGACGAGGTTCGATGGTTTCGCGGGCGGCCTCGGTATAACCATCGGCGCAGTCGATCAGGGCTTCGATCAGACTGTTTAAAACCTTGATGTCGTGGGTGTTGGCACTCATGGCGCACTCCGGAGGCGGGCTGAAGTCGATATGACTTCAACTCCTGCCGCCGGATAAAGGTTGCTCTACAGCTTGGTGCGCAGGGTCCACAGTTCAGGGAAACAGCGGCGCTTCAGCGTGTCCATCAGGTAGCCAACGCCGTCGGTGCCGCCCGTGCCCATCTTGCGTCCGATGATGCGTTCCACGGTCACCACATGCTTGTGACGCCATGTCAGCAGGGCATCGTCCAGATCGACCAGTTTCTCGGCCAACTGGTACAGCGGCCACCATTTTTCGGTATTGCGATAGACTTCCAGCCATGCGGCCTCGACACCCGGATGGGCCTCGTAGGTGGCCGAGACGTCGCGGTTGAGAACTTCGGCCGGAATGTCCAGACCAGCCACCGACATCTGGCGCAGGGCGTCGTCATAGAGGCTGGGAGCCTTGAGCGCCTCAACAAGCGCGTCATGGGCCTGTGGCCGTTCGGCGTGGAAGCGCAGGAAGCGCGGGTCTTTCAGGCCGAGCATGGTTTCAAAGCGACGGAACTGGTCGCTCTGGAAGCCGGAAGATGCACCAAGATCGCCACGGAATTTCAGGTAATCCGAAGGTGTCATAGTGGCGAGGATGTCCCAGCTCTGGGTCATCACGGCCTGAATACGGCTGACACGGGCCAGCGACTTATAGGCAGGGACCAGATCACCGGCGCGGATCAGGCTTTGTGCCAGTGCGACCTCGTGCAGAATTTGCTTGAGCCACAACTCCTTGGTCTGGTGGATGATAACGAACAGCATTTCGTCATGCTGGTCACTGCGTGGGTTCTGGGCCGACAGCAGGGTGTCGAGGTCCAGATAGCCCGCATAGGTGATGCCTTGCGGTTCGTGGCGGGCGGTCTCGATGGCGTGACCGCGGATGTCGTCGGTGGGCGATGTCATGGGGCGAATATCGCCTGTTCGCCCGGCGAGAGCCAGTGCCTAGATGGTTACTGAGGTGCCGGTTTTTGCAAACGGGCATGCAGATCATTGACTGTCATCAGGGCCGCCGAGCCGTAATAGCGGCTGTATTCGACGACGAAGACACCCGCCTCGACCGTGGGGTCGGTATCAACCCACTGGCGGGCGGTTTCGATATCGGGCGTGGCCAGAATGAACAGGCCTCGGCGTCCGTCCTCTCCACCCAGAGGCCCCGCCAGTACCAGATGGCCTTCATTGGCGAGGCGGGTCATATTGGCGAAATGGCCCACAAACAGGGCGGCGCGCTGTTCGCGGTCGGTGATCTCGGCGTCGCGCGGGCCGGTTTTCAATATGGCCAACACAAAGGGGCGCATACCGCGCTCGTCCGCGCCCAGCTTTTCGGCCAGAGTGGCATCATAGGACGGCGTGGCGGGCGTGGCCTCCTGTGCCACAACCGACAGGGGTGCGGTGCCCAGAAGCGTGGCGCACAGTATCGCAAGGATGGAGGAACGGCTGGACATGGCAGGCTCTTGTAGCAAGGTCTGCACAATGCGCTCCATGCCGGAATGCGACAAGCGCCCGTCCGATATAACCACTGCCGATACAACAAGAGCCGGTGCGATATCCCGCACCGGCTCTTGTTTGAAATCTGGGTGTCTGGCCTATTCGCCTGCGGTGTCGGTGACTGTCGCGGCGGCCTGTTGGCCCGCTGCCGAAGCCTCGGCGGCGCTTTGATAGATGAAGCCGTAGGTCGGGTATTCGGTGGTGCCCAGATCGTTGATCGGGTTGTACCAGACCTTGACGCGGCTCCAGTCGCCACTGCCGGACACATCGACGACGGTGACATTTTCTTCGACCTTGCCGCGGCTGCCGCCCCAGTTGGCATGGGTCACACGGATAACGCGGTCGGTCAGAACATCGGAAACAACCGCGACGTGACCTGCCTGCATACGGCCGTGCGGCTGAAAGACGAGGACGGAGCCGGTTGCCGGTGCGTCGCCGGTGCGGAAACGGTCAACGGCTTGGCGCCACCAGGTCCAGGCATCGCCGAAGATCTGGATGCCCGAGAACATGCGCGCGAAGGTCACGCACTGCCAGTATGGGTCTTTGGCTTCGACCTGCGCAGGTGCAAGCGTGAAGAAGCCGAGGGTTGCCGCGAGAGCGGCGGCAGTGAGCCGTTTCATGAACTGGCGTGCTCCGGACTTATTTAAGGTCTGTGGCGACAGTCCTAGAGTATGATCACCAATAGTTGAAGCTTTGTTTCAATCTGTATCTAAAAAATCGGCAAGTTCCGTGGGTAAATCGGCCCTTCAGCGGCGAAGAAACTGTCTGGCCGGACGCTCGATCAGGTGATGGGCGAGGGCTGAAACCACGATGAGGCCGATGATAATCCCGAGCCAGATCAACAGATTGAACTGCTTGTCGGCATCGCCCGTCAGGCGCGCCACCAGATTGGTGGACACCATCAGCCACGGCGCACAGCACATATAGATCGCATAGCTTATCTCCCCCAGCCACACGGAGGGCTTGGATGACAAAAGCGGAATATTGCGATCCGACAAGCTGGACAGCGCAACAATCAGACTGCCGCAAGACAGCACGGTCAGGGTGTCAGACCCGAGCCATCCGGCGCTGAGCACCACAAGGGCGACGGCTAAAACTGTCCCTGCCAGCGGGCGGCGCAACGGGCCATGGCGAGAGGCCAGATAAAGGGCGCAGCCATAGGCAAAGCACGGCACGATCCGCAAAGCGCCCCAGTGATAGGTCGCCTGTGTCAGCGAAAATCCGGCCCAAAGCAGAAACAGAAGATGCAGCGCGACCAGAAAATTTGCGGCCAGAAGAACCGCCAGCAACGGCCTGTTTCGCAGTCGCCATGCGCCAAAGGCATAGGCAGGGAAGGTCAGATAGGCGAACCACTCCGCCGAGATGGACCATGACGGATGGTTCCAGCCTGCCTCATGGGTGAAACCCCATGCGTGGACCATCAACAGATTGGGAACAAAGCTCTGCCAGTTCAGCACATTGTGGCTGATGGCTATGCCCGCAGCCCCCGCCGCCAACCCCAGCGCCATGACGGCCAGAAGTGTGGCCAAGTGTAGCGGGTAAATGCGCGCCAGCCGCGCCCGGATAAACGCCTTGTAGGAAAACTGACCCGTGCCGAACCGCTCTAGATAGACGTGGCAGAGGATGAAGCCGGACAGCACAAAGAACAGATCGACGCCCAGATAGCCCTTTTCGACCAGAAGAGGAGCCAGCGTGGTGTCCAGATGCGGCCAGAAGCTGAACAGCACCACCCACAAGGCGGCGACAAAGCGTAACGAGGTGAGCGGGCGCAGGTTTTTAGGGGCGGGGATCTGGGTCATGTTGGGCCGGACGGATTGATTGCCCCGATTTTATGCAGCTACGATGCCAGTGTTATGCGTGCATGGCGCGATGTCCGTGTCTGTCACCAAAGTTTGCAAAATACATATCGGCCCGGCCGCTGGGGCAGGTCATAGTCACGCTTGAAACACGGGCGAATGCTCGCCCCTCGGGAGACAAAGATATGAGCTTTCTGGATGGATTACTGGGCAAGGGCGGTATCGCAGGTGGCGCGGATGCGCTGGGCGGCGTGCAGGACCTGATTGAATCGCAAGGCGGCGTTCAGGGCCTGACCCAGAAACTGGGTGCCGGCGGCCTTGGCGATCTGGCCGCGTCGTGGGTCGGTAAGGGCGGCAACCTGCCGATCTCGGCCGAACAGATCGAGGGTGTTCTGGGGTCTGGCCCGATCGGTGATTTCGCCAAGCGGCTGGGCGTGTCGCCGCAACAGGCCGCTGGCGTCATCGCCATGGCCCTGCCGATGGTGATCGACAAGCTGACACCCGATGGCGATGCCGCCAATGCCAAGTCGGGCGTGGATGCCGGTGATCTGCTGGGCGGTCTTCTCGGCGGCGGTGGCGGCGGTCTTGGTGGCCTGCTGGGCGGGATGCTGAAGAAGTAATCAGCTTTCCGTGTCGTAGGTGACGCCGGTCAGATAAAGGCCGTCCGATGGTGCAACGGGTCCGCAGCGAATGCGGTCTGCGGCATCGAGGGCGGCCTTAAAGTGTTCAGGGCTCCAGCGACCCAAACCAACCTCGGCCAGCGATCCGGTCATGGAGCGGACCTGACGGTGCAGGAAGCTGCGGGCTTCGAACACTAGATGCACTTCGTCACCGACGCGGGTCACATGGGCCACATCCATGCTCTTGATCGGGCTTTGGGCCTGACACTGGGCATCGCGGAAGGTGGTGAAGTCGTGCTGACCCAGCAGGTACTGGGCCGCGACATGCATCGCTTCGGCATCCAGCTCTTTCTTCACATGCCAGACATGGCCTTGCTCGATAGCGGGGCGACCGGCACGGTTGAGGATGCGGTACAGGTATTTGCGGCCATTCGCGGTAAAGCGCGCGTGCCAATCGTCACTGACGGGCACGCAGTCCAGCACCGAGACGCGCTCGTCCAGCATGTGGGCGTTCATGGCGTTCATGACGGTGCGGGCGGGCCAGTCCTTGTCGAGATCGACATGGCAGGTCTGGCCCGTGGCGTGCACGCCCGTATCGGTACGTCCCGCCGCAGCGATGCGCACATCCTGACCGCTGAAGGCCTTGATGGCGGCCTCTAGAGCGCCCTGAACCGTGGGTTGGTCCTTCTGGGCTTGGAAGCCGTTATAGGACGCGCCGTCATATTCGACCGTGAAGCGATAGCGAGGCATTTTTAGGCGAAGACCGTTCCGGTTTCGATTTTGAAGCCGTTGAGCAGTTCGGTTGCCGACTGCTGGGCCCTGCCCGCACGCTGCACACGGATCAGGCGCACGGCATCCTCGCCACAGGCGATGGTCAGGTCCTGATCCAGCAGTTCGCCAGCTTGGCCCGAACCCTCGACGGTTTCGGACAGCAGCGCCTTGATGCGGACGGTCTCGCCTTCATGCTCGACCTCGAACCACGCACCGGGGAAGGGCGACAGGCCACGGATGTGACAATCGACCTCGGCCGCTGGGCGCGACCAGTCAATGCGGGCTTCCGCCGGAGTGATCTTCTTGGCGTAGGTCACCTCGCCGACCTGTTCGACCTCGGTTGCACCACCGCGCTCGATGGCGGCAAGGGCTCGCGGCCACAGGGCGGCACCGGTATGGCTCATACGCTCGGTCAGGCTGGCTGCGGTATCGGTCGGGTAGATGTCCATGACTTCGGACAGGATGATCGCGCCTTCGTCCAGACCTTCGCTCATACGCATGATCTGGGCGGCGGTCTGTGTGTCACCGGCCATGATGGCGCGCTGGATCGGGGCGGCCCCGCGCCAGCGTGGCAGCATCGAACCGTGCAGGTTGAAACAGCCCAGACGCGGCGCTTCCAGCACTTCGGTTTTCAGTATCTGGCCATAGGCCACAACCACAGCCGCATCGAGATCAAGCGACTGGAACGTCTCGATGGCGTCGTCGGATTTCATGCTTTCGGGCGTGAAGACCGGCAGGCCCATGGCCTCGGCAAAGGCATGAACAGGCGAAGGGGTCAGCTTCTGGCCACGGCCCTTGGGGCGCGGCGGCTGGGAATAGACGGCGACGATCTCGTGACCGGCGGCAATCAGCTCGGCCAGTGAAGGCACGGCAAATTCGGGGGTTCCCATAAAGGCGAGGCGCATAGATGACTCCTTAGCCCGCGCGATCATGCGCGGACGCGCCCTGCCTTTAAAGGAAGGTGCGGCTTACTGCCAGCGGGTGTGGGTGGAACCGTCCAGATCCCACGCGCCACCGGCGTCCAGAGCGTCGTCAAAGTCCAGCAGACGGTCCAGCAACAGGCCCGCCACCACGCCAATGGCAGCAACGCCCAAAATGGTGGCCGCCGAGGCGACGCCAACCTTTTCGGCGCGGGTCATCGGGCGGCGGGTGCGGACTTCACGACGTTGGCGACGGGACATCAGGCAGCCATCCTCTGGTGTTTTTTGACCTTGGTAACCGCACGGTCACGACGCAGTCGCGACAGGTGGTCGATAAACAGGACACCGTTCAGGTGATCCAGTTCGTGCTGGAAACATACGGCATAAAGACCGTCGATTTCCTCTTCGATCTTTTCGCCCTGATAGTTCAGGTACGACACGCGCACGCGGGCCGGACGCTCGACCTCGTCATAATAGGACGGCACCGACAGGCAGCCTTCCTCGTAGGTGAAGGTTTCTTCGGACGACCACAAAATCTCGGGGTTCACAAAGAAGCGCGGATTGCGGGCAGCCAGTTCGGCTTCCTCGCCTTCCAGACCCTCGGCGATTTCCTTGTCGCCAAGGTCCATCACCACGATGCGGTCCAGCACGCCGATCTGCGGCGCGGCAAGGCCGATGCCGGGGGCGTCGTACATGGTTTCCAGCATGTCATCCATCAAGGCGCGGTGCGCGTCAGTCACGCCGCCTTCGACCGGTTTTGCAACGGTCTTGAGGATGGCCAGGTCGGCCGGAATGTCGATGGTCAGTATGCGTCGGATAGCCATGATCGGGAGGTAGGGTCTGTGGGGGCCAAGGTCAAGAAATGCAGGTCTTGGCCCCGTTATATCACAAAGTGTGTGGCGGAAGTGGCGCGGCTTTTAGCCCTGTACTTCGGGCAGAACGCGCGGCTTGCGGTCCTCGTCGATGGCGACATAGGTGAAGATGCCCTCGGTCACGCGGACACTCTCGATTTCCGCCTGACCACGGGCGCGTTTCCATGCCTCGACGTGAACGCGGATCGAGGTGCGACCGGTATGGATGATGCGGGCATAGATGGTCACTTCGTCGCCGATGGTCACCGGCTGGTGAAAGACCATGCCGTCCAGCGCCACGGTGGCGCAACGGCCACCGGCACGCTCGAACGCAGGGGTCGCGCCGTGCAAGTCCATCTGGGCCAGTAGCCAGCCACCGAAGATATCACCGTCGGGGTTGGTGTCGGCGGGCATGGCGATGATGCGGCCATAGGGCTTGGTAGTCGGCAGGCTAGGGGGATTGATAGCGTCTGCGGTCATGAGGGGCTTCCGTGAGGCTTTAAGGACAACCGTCCGATATTGCGTTGCAACATGAGCGCGGATTGATCCGCAGGCAAATCACCTTGGGTATCGGCATGAAACGCCGTCTTGCCGCCAAGGTTGCCACATGCTTGATCGGGGAAATGAAAACAGCCCTCGTCTATCCGCTGGCCGCTATTGCCGAGATTGCCGGATGCTTTGCCTTCTGGGCATGGCTGAAGCTGGATCGCTCGCCCTTATGGCTGGTGCCCGGGGTGTTGAGCCTGATCGCCTTTGCATGGCTGTTGACGCTGGTGCCGTCAGATGCCGCAGGGCGTGCCTTTGCGGCCTATGGCGGAGTCTATATCTGTGCGTCTCTGGTCTGGATGGGCGTGGTCGAAAAGACGACGCCCGACCGCTGGGATATTCTGGGCGGGGCCGTGTGCCTGCTCGGGGCGGCCATCGTGCTGTTCGGACCTAGAGGCTAGCCAGAAACGGGGGCAGAACCTCAGTGGCCGGACCATAGAGGTGTTCGCCAAACAGGTTGCGCCCCACGGTAGGCTCCAGATTGATCTCGACGGTTCTGGCCCCTGCATAACGGGCCTGTTCGACAAAGCCTGCGGCCGGATAGACATTTCCCGATGTGCCGATCGACAGGAAGATGTCGCAGCGATCCAGCGCCTCGGTAATGCGGTCCATCCGTAACGGCATCTCGCCGAACCAGACGATGTGCGGGCGTAACACGCCTGCCGGATGGTGGGGTGAGGTGTGGTGAGGTTCCAGATCATCGGACCAGTCCATGACCTTGCCCGTGCGGGTACAGCGCGCCTTCAAAAGCTCGCCATGCATGTGGATCAGTTCGAACCCGTCCCGAGGTGTAATGGCCTGATGGGCGCGGTCGTGCAGATCATCGACATTTTGCGTCACCAGCAGGAAATCGCCCTCCCACCGCGCGGCCAGTTCCGCCAGCGCCAGATGGGCGGCATTGGGCGCAACCTTGGGCAGGAAGGCGCGGCGCTGGTTGTAGAAGTCCTGCACCAAGGCCGGATTGGCGGCAAAGCCTTCGGGGGTGGCCACCTCTTCGACACGGTGCCCCTCCCACAGGCCGTCACTGGCACGAAAAGTCGGCACGCCGCTTTCGGCAGATATTCCGGCACCGGTCAGGATGACAAGATTCATAGCTGGCCCCTAGGATAATTGCGCATGGCTTTGCAGACGCGATGGTTTTACAGCGTTTGACTATGTTCTCGTTCGTATCCCGTCTGTCCGCAACGGCCTCGATGGCTTTCGTGGTGCTCGCCCTACCGGTTATGACTCATGCCCAGACTCTGGCCCAGACGCCGGTAGATTTGGTTATCCGTGAGGCCCGCGTGGTGGATGTGAAGACGGGGCAGGTCGCGCCTGACCGTGCTGTCGTCATTTCCGGCGATACGATTATTGCGGTCATGGCCGATGCCGATGTGGCCGGCTCCTATAGCGCCTCTGAAACAGTCGATGTTGATGGCCGCTGGGTCATGCCGGGCCTGTGGGACAACCACGTCCATTTCGGCGGTGCAGGTTTTGAAGAAGAAAACGCCGACCTAATGCAGCTGTATGTCCTGAATGGCGTGACGGGTGTGCGCGATGCGGCGGGCGATCTGGCACAAACGGTGCTCGACTGGAGGGCGGCACCGCCGCGTGCCATCGGCCCGAACCTGTTCACGTCCGGTCCCAAGATCGAGGGTATTGCCCCCGTCTGGAAAGGTGTGATCGAGACCGGCAGGGAGGCCGATATCGAGGCGGCGCTGGATCGTCTTCAGGCGCTGGGCGCGGACTTTGTGAAGATCACCGACAGTACCCTCAAGCCAGAACTGTTCCTCTATACGGTCCGCGAAGCCAAGAAGCGCGGCATGAAGACCTCGGGCCATATCCCGATGAGCCTGACGGTGCTGGAAGCCGCAGAAGCGGGCCTGTCGACCATCGAGCACCTGAACTATCTGATGAAGGCTGGCTCGAGCGACGAGGCGGGCATTTCGGCCGATTATCTGGCGGGCAAATATACCTATGCCCAGACCATGGCCCGCTATGCCGAGACCTTTGATCCAGTGGTGGCGCTGCGGGTCTATCGCCGTCTGGCCGAACTGGGCGTGATGGCCTCACCGACCCAGCACGGTTCTTCGACCTTGGCGTGGCTGGATCGTGATGACCACAGCCACGATCCCGAACTGGCCTATATCGGTCCGGGTATTCGCGGCACCTATGGCTGGCGTGTGGAACGCGCCGCACAGGCAACGCCGGAAATGATCGAGGCCCGCCATTTCGTCGAGGCGACCACGCTCAAAACCTTCCCGCTGCTGCGCGAGGCAGGTGTGCGGATTCTGGCCGGGACCGATGCGGGTTTCCTCAACTCGTTCAACTATCCGGGCTTTTCGCTGCATAGCGAGCTGGAGCTGTACGTGGCCAACGGCCTGACGCCCCGCGATGCGCTGGAGGCTTCGGTCATCAATGGCCCTGCGCTGCTGGGCAAGTCGGATCGCTTTGGCGCTGTGACAGAGGGCAAGGCTGCCGATCTGATCGTGCTGGATGCCGACCCGCTGGTGGACGTGGCCAATACGCGCCGGATCAATGCGGTGGTGCGGGCAGGGCGCATGCTGGACCGAGCGGCGCTCGATGCTCTGGATGCCGACATCCGCGCGCGGGTGACGGCCCACGAGGCGGACGTAGCGGCAAAGGCAGCGAACTAAATATCCGGTTGAGGTTCTGGGGGCCGGTTGGCTCCCAGATTTTTGGTCCCAAGGCTTTTTTGTAGCCAGTCGATCATCGCCCGCACGCGCGGCGGGACGTGGCGCGGGTGGGGGTGAACGGCCCAGACGCCTTCATCGGGCGGACGGTGGCTGTCCAGTACCGGCACCAGATGCCCCGCTTTGAGGGCTTCGTTCACATAGAAGTCGGGAAGCTGGCACAGGCCAAGACCTTGCAGAGCCGCATCCATAACCGCTGTGCCGGAATTACAGCGCCAGCGACTGTGCGGGCTGAGAGTGATTTCGCGCCCGCCTTCGGTAAAGCGCCACTGGGGCGATGATCCGGTCAGGGTGTCGTGGCTGGCTATTTCCGACAGGTCGCGGGGCGCTCCGCGCCGCTCCAGATATTCAGGGCTGGCGCACAGGATCAGGGTGCGTGAGGCCAGTTTGCGCGCCATCAGGCGCGAGTCCGTCAGATGGCCGAAACGGATGGCCAGATCATAACCTTCGCCCACCATGTCCCGCAGGCGATTATCCAGATCGAGGTCGATCCGCAGTTCGGGATACTGCCGCGCAAAGGCGTTGACGGCGGGGGCGATGAACCGCTCTCCGTAAGACACCGAACAGGTCATGCGCAACAGGCCGCGCGGAGCATGGTCGTCGGGCTGGATGGCGGCCAGAGCCTCGTCGCGCTCGTCGATCAGACGCCGACAACGGGCAAGGAATTCTCGCCCCGCATCGGTCAGCTCAACCCGCCGTGTCGTCCGGTGCAGCAGGCGCGTTTGCAGCCGGTCTTCGAGGCGCGCAATCTCGCGACTAACCGCCGAGGTGGACAGTCCCAGCCGCTTGGCCGCCCCTGAAAAGCTGGCCTGTTCGGCCACAGCCGTAAACTCGTCGATACCGTCCCATCTGCTCATCGGGACGTTGCAGCAGGATTGTTGCGTAGGTGCAATAATGTTTTGCGGTTGTCGCAGTAGGCGCGAACCCAAACGCAGCGTAAAACAACACCAACGCCTGATCATCTTAGGATTTTGCCCTCAAGTCGCGAGGCCCCGCGGGCCGAGCATAGGGCGTCCTGAAAGGACACAAACAATTATGAAAACTCTTGCCGCCGTTGCGTTTGAAGCCAAGAAGCCGCTGGAGATCGTCGAAGTCGATCTGGAAGGTCCGCGCTGGGGCGAAGTCCTCGTCGAGATCAAGGCGACGGGGGTTTGCCATACCGACGCCTATACGCTGGATGGTCTGGACTCCGAGGGCCTGTTCCCGTCGATCCTCGGCCACGAAGGCGCAGGCGTGGTGGTCGAGGTTGGCCCGGGCGTGACCAGCGTTGAGGTCGACGATCACGTCATCCCGCTCTACACGCCGGAATGCCGCCAGTGTAAGTCGTGCCTGTCGCGCAAGACCAATCTGTGCACCTCGATCCGCGCAACACAGGGCAAGGGCATGATGCCGGATGGCACCTCGCGCTTCTCCTATAAGGGCCAGACCATTCACCACTATATGGGCTGCTCGACCTTCTCGAACTATACGGTGCTGCCGGAAATCGCGCTGGCGAAAATCCGTAAGGACGCCCCGTTCGACAAGGCCTGCTATGTCGGTTGCGGCGTAACCACGGGTGTCGGTGCCGTGACCAACACGGCCAAGGTGACGCCGGGTTCGAACTGCGTGGTGTTTGGTCTGGGTGGTATCGGCCTGAACGTCATTCAGGGTCTGAAAATGGTCGGTGCCGACAAGATCATCGGCGTGGACCTGAACCCTGACAAGGAAGAATGGGGCCGCCGCTTTGGCATGACGGACTTCATCAATCCGAAGACTGTGTCCGATGTCGTGGCCGAGGTCGTGCGTCTGACCGACGGTGGTGCGGACTATACGTTCGACTGCACCGGCAATACCGAGGTCATGCGTCAGGCGCTGGAATCCTGCCATCGCGGCTGGGGCGAAAGCATCATCATCGGCGTGGCCGAAGCCGGTAAGGAAATCGCCACCCGTCCGTTCCAACTGGTCACGGGCCGCGTCTGGAAGGGCTCGGCCTTTGGCGGTGCGCGCGGCCGTACCGACACGCCGAAGATCGTTGACTGGTACATGGACGGCAAGATCGAGATCGATCCGATGATCACCCACACCTTCGGTCTGGAAGACATCAACAAGGCGTTCGACCTGATGCACGAAGGCAAGTCGATCCGTTCGGTGATCGTATTCTAAGGCTGGTTGTCAAAAGCAACTGACCGTGGCTAGTCTTCCCTCAACAACAATGAGGGAAGACTGCCATGTTCTCGCACATCACACTGGGTGCCAACGACGTCGAGGCGTCGCGTAAATTCTACGACGCTGCGCTGGGGGCCTTGGGCCATCAACCGGGCAATCCCAGTGAAGTGCCGCTGCCGGGTGTCTGGTACATGACCCCGCGCGGTATGCTGGGCATTGTCACGCCGCGCGATGGCCAGACAGCCACTTGCGCCAATGGCGGCACTGTCGGCTTTGCGGCCCCGACGCCGGAAGCGGTGGTGGCCTTTGCAGAGGCCGGCGTTGCTGCAGGTGGCACGGCGATCGAAGATCCGGCCGGTCCGCGCACCACGCCGTTCGGTGTCCTGCATCTGGCCTATTTGCGCGATCCGTCGGGCAACAAGATTTGTGCGGTTTTCCGCGAGGGCTGATGCGGTTTCGGGACGGGTTTGAAGGACATAGAACCGCAGGGCCCCGCAAGGTCTGCCGGACTGTGCTAGGCTTATCCGTCCCCCATCACTTTTGAAGGCTGAGTTTCGTGGCTTCATCCCTGTTTCGTCGTTGTTCGCTGCTTTTGGTGGCTGTATCTGTTCTGGCGCTGGGGGCGTGCGGGCGACAGCAGAACCAGCCGGCGACTCCGCCGTCCGAGGCCGCAGATACCATCTGGCTGAACGAGGGTGTGGTGCTCTACATGCCCGATCAGGTCATGAAGGCCCGCATCAAGATCGAAGACATGTCGCCCTATATGAAATCCGTAGAGGCGGCGGCCAAGGCGGTGGTTGAGGCGCAATCGGGCCAAAAGGGCACGTCGGGCATGTTGCTCATCGGTCTGCGTCCCGATGGGCAGTCCAAGGCGTGGATTGTGACGGGTGAACCGCCGATGGCGCAACCGGTAGCCGATGCCATGATTGCCGCTGCCGAAGCTGTGCCTGCACCGCCGGTCAACGAGGGTACGGTTTTGGTCGGCATCCAGTTCCACGCCTTTGGTGGTGGCACCGCGCCAGTCAGTTCCGGCCCCCCCATTCCGCGTGACTGGTATTCGCATTTCTCTAAACATGGCGGTCTTCTGGATGACGCCCTGATGGACAAGGTCTGGCCACAAGACACGGCCGGTCAAAACGCACCAAAGGAAACGGTTCAGTGATGGAAGTTGTCAAAACCCACGCCGTGCATGGCGGCACGCTGCGCTATCTGAAACATGACAGCGAAACCACCGGCACCCCCATGACCCTGTCGGTGTTCGTGCCTGCGGGGGCAGGCCCGTTTCCGGTGCTGTACTGGTTGTCGGGTCTGACCTGCACCGAGGACAATTTCACCACAAAGGCGGGCGCATATCAGGCCGCGGCCGAGCATGGTATGATCATCGTCGCCCCCGATACATCGCCGCGCGGCGAAGGCGTGGCCGATGACGAGGCCTATGATTTGGGGCAGGGTGCGGGCTTCTATATCGATGCCACGCAAAGCCCGTGGGCACCCCATTTCAAAATGGAATCCTATGTCACCGGCGAACTGATTGAAAAAGTAGAAAGCCAGTTTCCGGCCAATGGTGTGCGCGGTATTTCCGGCCACTCGATGGGCGGTCACGGGGCGCTGACACTGGCGCTGAAATATCCGCGCCTGTTCACGTCGGTATCAGCCTTTGCGCCGATCTCGTCCCCGACGCGCTGTCCGTGGGGCGAGAAGGCCTTCGGGGCCTATCTTGGCGATGACCGCGCCGAATGGGCCAAGCACGATGCGGCCCTGCTGATCGAGGCAGGCACGGCCAAGGGCCATTATGACGACATTCTGGTCGATCAGGGCGATGCCGACAGCTTCCTTGAAAACCAGTTGAAGCCGGAACTTCTTTTGGCCGCTGCCGACAAGGCGGGTCAGAAAATCACCGTGCGGATGCAACCTGCCTATGACCACTCCTACTTCTTCATGACCAGCTTCATCGCCGATCATGTGGCTTTCCACGCCGCACGGCTGAAGGTCTAAGGTCGGGCTGTCGCAACGGAGCGGGTAATGTTACAGGGGGCGTATGACCGATCTGGCCCCCTATGAACCGATGTTTTCCGCCCTCTGCACCGAGCTGGGCTACTGCCTGCATGAAAAGGGGCAGGTGAAGGTTGTCGAGGCTCTGCCCAAGGGGCTGGATGCAGCCGTGCGTGCGGTGCTTCAGGCCGAGGGCCATTATGAACCGGCAGCATCGGGTGATCTGAAGCGCGGAATCCGCGACTGCATCAAGGCCCACCTTCCGGCCTGACTTCCCTTCGGGTGACGTAAACTTAATTTTTTGAAAGGCCCCGTGCGTCTTGCGTGCGGGGCCTTTCTCCATACTGTCGCCTAACTGTGTTTTTCAGGGAGGGTTTGCGGATGGATCGTCGTCGTCTTCTTCAGAGTTTTGCTGCTGGTGCTGCGCTGACGGCGCTACCGGCGGCTCGTGTATTGGCACAAGCGGGGAGTGGAACCGCCACCGCGGCCTTCCACGCTTTGCTGGACAAGATCGCGCAGGAAATGATCCTGTCCGATCCCGAGACCCTGACCATGTTGGGCATGGACCGGGGACCGATGGCCACGGCCCGCTTCAAGCTGAGCGACCGTTCGCAGGTCAAGATCGACGCCGACAAGGCCAAGTTCATCGAGGGTATGAATGCGGTAAAAGCCATCGATAAGGCCCAGCTGCCAGCGACCGAGCAGACCTATTACGACTCGCTGGAATTCTTCGGCGATACGGTGATGGAGGGCTATGACTTCCCCTATGGCGGCGGCATGTTCCCCTCGCCCTATACGGTCAGCCAACTGGGCGGGTCCTATCAGCAGATTCCCGACTTCCTCGACAGCCAGCACCGCATCGAGGCGGCAGATGACGCCGACGCCTATCTGTCGCGCCTGTCGGACTTTGCCAAGGGACTGGACGCCGAACGCGAGCGCATGCTGGCCGACTTCGCCGCCGGTGCCGTGCCGCCTGACTTTGTCATCGACCGCACGCTGACCCAGATGGCGGCCATTACCGGAACGGCTCCGGCCGACTCGGTCATGAGCCAGTCTCTGGCGCGTCGCACCGCCGAGAAGAATATCGCTGGTGACTGGGCCGCACGCGCTCAGGCCATCCTAACGGCGGACGTCTATCCGGCCATCCAGCGTCAGGCCGATGCTCTGCAGTCCGTACGTGCCGGTGCCACCCATGACGGTGGCGTCTGGCGTCTGCCAAGAGGCGAGGACTATTACCGCTTTGGCTTGAAATACTTCACCACCTCTTCGATGACACCGGACGAGGTGCACCAGATGGGGCTGGATCAGGTGGCGGAAATCTCGGCCCGCGCCGACGCCCTTCTGAAGGCACAGGGCATGACGCAAGGCTCGGTGGGCGAGCGTATCGCGGCCTTGGGCAAGGATCCGCGCTTCGTCTATCCGAATACGGATGAAGCCAAGGACGAACTGATCCAGGAACTAAACACCCAGATGGTCGCCATCATGGCCCGTATGCCCGAATATTTCGGCCGTCTGCCCAAGTCGCCCTGTGACATCAAGCGCGTGCCCAAGGCCATTGAGGCCGGAGCGCCAGGCGGGTATTATCAGCCGCCTGCTCTGGATGGCTCGCGTCCGGGGGCTTACTACATCAATCTGCGTGATACGGCCGAATGGCCCAAATGGACCCTGCCGACCCTGACCTATCACGAGGCGGTTCCGGGGCATCACTTCCAGATCGCCCTGCAGATGGAGAAGCCGGACACGCCACTGCTGATGAAGGTCATGGGCTTCTCGGCCTATTCGGAGGGCTGGGGCCTGTATGCCGAGCAGCTGGCGGACGAGATCGGGGTCTATGAAAACGACCCGTTTGGCCAGATTGGTTATCTTCAATCACTGATGTTCCGTGCCGCGCGTCTGGTGGTGGATTCCGGTCTGCACCACAAGCGTTGGAGCCGTGAACAGGGCATCCGCTACATGGTCGATACGTTGGGCGATCAGGAATCCAGCATCGCCACGGAGGTCGAGCGTTACTGCGTCTGGCCGGGTCAGGCGTCCAGCTACAAGGTCGGCCACACGACGTGGGTACGCCTGCGCGAAGAGGCCAAGGCCCGTCTGGGATCGCGCTTTGACATCAAGGGCTTCCATGATCGCGGGCTGGACCTTGGCGGTGTACCGCTGACGGTTCTGGAACGCGAGATGCGAGCTTGGACGCCGCAGTCGTGAGCGAAAAACCTCACCGGACGATTTGACGAAAACCGTCCGGACTTGCAGTAGTTTTTGAACGAAGAGGGACATGCTGGGCATGGCCCTCTTCATGTATGGAAGGGGGAGTTTTGAATGATTGATCGTCGTCGCGTATTGATGGGGGCTGCAGCTGTAGCTGCAGCGGCTCCATCATTGGCGCAGGCCGCTGCGGCATGGACCGATGCGGATGAGCGCCTGAATGCCTTGCTGAATGGCTGGTTCGAGGCTGATATAGATGAAACCCCTGAACGGGCGACCGGTCTGGGGCTAGACAAGGGCAACCGCGCCCACCTGTCGCACAAACTCAGCGAAGTCAGCCTGAAGGCTCGTGAGGATGATCGCGCCAAGGCTCTGAGCCGCTGGCAAGCCATCCGCACCTTTGACCAGACAGGGCTGTCGGAAGCCGGTGCGCTGAACTATGCCATCGCCGCCTTTGGTCGGGAAACCTCGGCCCTGAGCGCAGGCTTCGATTATGGCAGTGGCCGCTCGCCCTATGCTGTGACGCAGTTGTCGGGTGCCTATTATTCGACGCCGGACTTCTTAGAGAACCAGCACCGTCTGGATGACAAGGATGGTGCCGACGGCTTCATTGCCCGTCTGGAAGCGTTTGCCGACAGTCTGGATGGCGAGACCCAAATCACGAGGGCCGATGCTGCCAAGGGTATCATCGCTCCAGACTTCATTATTGATCGTGCCCTGCCGCAAATCCGTACCTTGCGTGATATGCCGGGCGACGACTGGTCCATGATCAAGACCGTAGCCCGCAAGGAAGCGGCCTTGGGTCTGTCGGGATATGCCGATCGGGCCAAGGCGCTACTGGAGCGCAAGGTCAAACCTGCTCTGGATCGACAGATACAGACTCTGGAAGCTTTGCGACCGGCAGCGGTTCATGATGCGGGTGTCTGGCGCTTGCCCGATGGCGAAGCCTTCTATGCCAATGGTCTGCGCTCCAACACCACCACCACCATGACGGCGGATGAAATCCACCGCATGGGTGTGGAACAGGTGGCCGCGATCAGCGCCGAACTGGATCAGGTGCTGAAGTCGCAAGGCTTTACGCAGGGCACGGTGGGCGAGCGCGTTCACGGTCTGAACACCGATCCCGCACAGCTGTTCGCCAATACCGACGAGGGCAAGGAAGAACTGCTGAAGTGGCTGAACG
This sequence comes from Brevundimonas sp. BH3, assembly GCF_045345115.1. Classification (GTDB taxonomy): domain Bacteria; phylum Pseudomonadota; class Alphaproteobacteria; order Caulobacterales; family Caulobacteraceae; genus Brevundimonas. Next base: position 2,832,538 of record NZ_CP150796.1, on the reverse strand, counting down.
ACCAGATCAAGGAACTGGAGCCGCATCTGCCGCAATATTTCGGGCGCCTGCCGAAAACTCACGTCGAGGTACGTCGTGTGCCGGTGTCGATCCAGTCGGGCGCGCCGGGTGGCTATTACCAAGGGCCGCCGCTGGATGGCTCGCGTCCGGGGGTTTACTACATCAACCTGCGTGACAGCGGGAACTGGCCGCGCTTTGCCCTGCCGACCCTGACCTATCACGAGGCTTCGCCGGGCCACCACCTGCAGGTGGCTCTGCAACGCGAGGCGGGCGAACTGCCGCAATGGCGTCGCGCCGGTGGCTTCTCGGCCTTTAACGAGGGCTGGGCGCTTTATGCCGAACAGGTCGCCGCCAATGATATGAACGTTTATGCGTCCTATCCGCTGGGCCGCGCCGGTTTCCTGATGTCCTATCTGTTCCGCGCCGTGCGTCTGGTGGTTGATACCGGTATTCACGCCAAGCGCTGGAGCCGCGAGGATGCGGTGGAATATATGGTCGCCTCGGGGGCCAAGCCACGTGATGCCGCCAATAGCGAGATCAACCGCTATTCGGTCTGGCCGGGTCAGGCCTGTGCTTACAAGGTCGGCCACACCGTGATTGCGCGTCTGCGCGAAGAGGCTGAGGCCAAGCCGGGCTTTGACATCCGCCAGTTCCACGACAAGGTGCTGTTGTCGGGCTCCATGCCGCTGGCTGTGCTTGAAAAGCGCATGCGCGGCTAAGGTCTGCGATTAAAAGAAAAGGCCGGAGGTTCATCCTCCGGCCTTTTTTGTAGGGCTGGTTTCAAAGCGGCCTAGTAGCGGTTCCAGCGGGTGGAGCGAGCCGTGCAGACGGCATCATGGGCAATGCTGCAATCTGTGCCGCCGTTGGCCTGACACTGGCTGACGGCATCGGCGCGGGCCGAGCGGGCATTGCGCGCGGGTGTCGAGAAGTAGCGGGTTGCGCCACCGACCTGTCCACTGGCCACAGCAGAACAGGCATTGCGCCATGCAGTGATCGGCGCACAATTGGCATCCGGTTCTGTGGGCGCGCGCATACTCATCCCGCCCCATTCGTGATCGGGTTGTTCGCATTTACGCATGGCATTGAATGAGGCGGCGTCGATGCTGCGGCCCTGAAGCACATATGAATAGACCTCGCCGGTGTCGGTATTGAAGGCAAAGGCCCCTAACCCCTCAACACGTTCGCTATAGCCTCTGGTGCTGTTATCCACGCCTTGCGGACTATCCGGCGCGCAGGTTGCCGATCCGGCCACCGTGCCAACGGGGCATTGGGTTTGAGCTTTGGATGGCGTGGCGGTCAAGGTGAATGCCAAGCCTATCCCTGCGGCCATAACAGCCATGATGGTTTTGATTTTCATCACCTATTCCTTAGAGCTGGAAGACTGCGCGAAGTTGCTCTCAATCTTCGCGGTAACGGGTGGCCGGTGAAACGCACACGGCATCATGCGCCATGACACAGTTTCCACCATTGGCCTCACACTGGCTCATGGCGGCGGTACGGGCCGCGCGGGCATTTCGAGCGGGCTGCGAGAAATAACGCCTGACGCCTTGCACTTCACTGACCGCAACGGCGGCACAAGCATTTTCCCACTCGGTCAGTGACTCGCAGTTGGCATCCGGTTCGCTAGGCGGAGACATGCTCCAATCACGGTCGTAGTTGGGACGCTGGCAGATTTCGAGCGCACGCCATTTTGGTGAAGTGTATCCCGATCCGTGCATCGTAAATGAATAGACCTGACCGGTGTCGAGATTATACGAAAAGGCAGCAAGACCTTGATACCGCAGGCGCGTTCGGCGAGGGGGCGGAGGAGCATAGCTGCCGCCACCCGGAGCGGCATCAGGACCACAGACGATAGAGCCGGGTGTGGCTCCTGCAGGGCACTGGGTTTGAGCTTGGGCCTGTGGAGCAGGCAAGACGGATACCAGAGCGAGACCCAGTGCCAGCGTGGTGAGAGCAGAAATAATTTTCATGCGCTAATCCTGAACTTTAAATCATGGCTGTACGGCTTATGACCGCTGTCATGAGCCGCTCTGAATAAGGGGCGATTGAAGATAGTCTTAGCTTCTGGCACGCCATGTGGACGGCCAGAGATCCGAGTGCATGCCCAGGCAGTCTTCCATAGTATTCTCTTGAACAATAGCGAAGCTGTTTCCGTTCCAGACCCATTTGGCGATCTGGCCACAGTCTCCCGGCCCTCTGCTTTTACTGAATGCGCTGAGGGTGTTGGTTTGACTGTCGAATTCGCTATTGACCAAAATCTCTTGCGGGCCTCTGGAGCTCGGCAAGCTGAGGCTCTGAACGTTTGATCCGTCAGGCGATGAGGTGAAATACGACTCCATCGCGTTGTAAGCGCCGAAGCCACATGGAATGGACCACAACAGCGTTTCAGTGCCTAAACGGTAAACCGTCCAGTTCTGGTTTGCCGTTATGGCTTCACGATTGAGGTCATTACATTGCTTGAGATGTTCATTCGCAAGCACGGATGCGGGCATGGTGCGTGGCAGGTTTTCCTGAGAAATTGCAGGAACGCGCACGACTGTGGGCGCTGAGGGGGGCGTAGGGACTGCGCTGGCAGGGCGGTCGCCGTTACCGATCAAGGCGGTGGTGGTGCCTGTGCGGCCTTGTCGTTCGTCTATCCAGAGCAAAGCCGCCGCAGCCCCCGAGACGGTAACGGGAGTGGTTTTATCGGCTGACGACAGCGTCATGGTCGTAGAGTTGCCGATAGCCGCGATAAGAGTGTCGGAAGACTGCGGGAAGGTTGTGACCGTCCTTTTGTCGCCTTCCTGAACGCCTTCACCGACAAAGCTACGCCCGTCGATCGTCAACTGCATGCGCCATCCGTCGTTGGGCAGGGCATAGCTGTCGGCATGAACCAGTGGCTTGGCCTCGGGTCCGGCCTCCATCTTGACCATGACATAACCTGTGTCCCCTTCGGCAGGGGCATAGGCGACGCAGTTGTTTATGTTGTCGCAGATAGCGGTCCAGTCGCGGAACTTTTTGGTTTCGCTTCTGAAAGCTTGCTCTGGGGGCGTTGCAACACCTGCTGATGAGGTGGAGGCAATTGTGCCCCCGCCTGCGACGAGTGCGATTAAGGCAAGATTGATCTTCACGGTCCTCTACTCGCTGGAGATAAGGTGGCGTTTGCTATTGCATGATGAGCATGCGGTTAGGCCGCGAAGTCGGTTAGCTTCTGGTCCGCCAAGTGGACGGCCAGAACTCCCAATGGACACCGAGGCAGTTGTTCATCATGTCTTCCTCTTTCAGAGCGAAGTCCTGACCCGTCCATGCCCAGACGGCCATCTGGCCACAGTCGCCAAGGCCGCGACCTTTGCCGAAGGCACCGATGGTATTGGTGTGTGGATCGAAACTGCTGTTGGTCAGGATCTCTTGAGGACGGCCTGAAGACTGGAAGGTGATAGAGCGTGCACCAGCGCCATCATTGGCCGAGAGTACATAGGCTTGCGAGAAATTGTACGCTCCGGCCCCGCAAGGGATCGACCACAACAGGGTGTTTGCGCCCAGACGATGGACGGACCATTCTTCGTTTATGGCCATTCCGCCCTGATTGACATCGGCGCACTCACGGATTTGAGGCAGTGCCGATACCTGCTGCGGCATGTTTTTGGGCAGGTTGTTCTGCGCAACCGGCGCAGCCGTTGTCAGGCGTGGTGCCGTCGGAGCGGCAGGAACGCTGCTGGCCGGGCGGTCGCCCTTGCGGATCAGGGCGGTGGTGGTGCCAATTCGACCTTGGCGCTCGTCGATCCAGAGGAAGGCGGCGGCGGCTCCGGTCAGGGATACTGCGGCGGTTTCACCTCCGGCAGACAGGGTCATGGCCCGGCCATTGGCCAGAGCCCCTAGCAATTGGTCGGAAGCATTATTGATTGTGAGGACCGGATCTTCGGCTTCGAGAGCCTCCATCTTGCCCGCATAGTTGCGTCCGTCGATGTAGAGCAGGATGCGTGTGGCGTCGGATGGCAGCGACCAACTGCCCGCATGAACGCGCGGACGGGCATCGGGACCGGCATCCAGCTTGACCATGACAAAGCCGCTGTTTTCAGCGGCAGGGCCGTATGCCGTACAGTTGTTGACGTTGTCGCAGACCGCAGTCCATTCGCGGAAGGTCTTGGTTTCACTGGTAAAACCGGTTCCTGTTTCGGCTACTACGGCCTTTGCGGCCGTGGCGGCATCCTCGGCTGGGGCGACAGGCGCAGAGGACGCGGCCGCTTTGTTCTCGTTACAACCTGCCAGAAGGGCAGCCGCAGTGGCACTGAAGGCCAGCATACGCATGAGGATCATATGGGGGTCCTTTGAATGGCTCAGGTGACTAAACCGGCACTTGCTCACGGGGACAAGCACGAAGAACGACAAAATCTTGCGCCGGATTGCTTTGCGTTGCGGCAATGGGGGGCTATATCGCCTGCAACGTATTTTTTAGCGCTAAGAGGACCAAGCATGGCCAAGATCAAGGTCGCCAATCCCATCGTGGACATCGACGGCGACGAAATGACCCGCATCATCTGGCAGATGATCAAGGACAAGCTGGTCTTCCCGTATCTGGACCTGGAACTGGATTATTACGATCTGGGCATGGAAAGCCGTGATGCCACGGACGACCAGATCACCATCGACGCCGCTCACGCCATCCAGAAGCACGGCGTTGGCGTCAAATGCGCCACCATTACGCCGGATGAAGCCCGCGTGAAGGAATTCGGCCTGAAGAAGATGTGGAAGTCGCCGAACGGCACCATCCGCAACATCCTCGGCGGCGTTGTCTTCCGCGAACCGATCATCTGCTCGAACGTGCCGCGTCTGGTGCCGGGCTGGACCCAGCCGATCGTCGTTGGCCGTCACGCCTTTGGTGACCAGTACAAGGCCACCGACTTCCTGATGCCGGGTGCTGGCACCCTGTCGATCAAGTTTGTCGGTGACGACGGCGAAGTCATCGAGCACGAAGTGTACAAGTCGCCGGGTGCCGGTGTGGCCATGGGCATGTACAACCTCGACGCCTCGATCCGCGACTTTGCCCATGCTTCGTTCAGCTATGGTCTGGCCCGCAACTATCCGGTCTATCTGTCGACCAAGAACACCATCCTGAAAGCCTATGACGGCCGCTTCAAGGACCTGTTCCAGGAAGTGTTCGACGAGCATTATGCCGAAGAGTTCAAGGCGCGTGGCCTGCACTATGAACACCGTCTGATCGACGACATGGTGGCCGCCGCCATCAAATGGTCGGGTGGTTTCGTCTGGGCTTGTAAGAACTATGACGGCGACGTGCAGTCGGATATCGTGGCTCAGGGCTTCGGCTCGCTGGGCCTGATGACCTCGGTCCTGATGACGCCGGATGGCAAGGTCATGGAAACCGAAGCCGCCCACGGCACCGTGACCCGTCACTACCGTCAGCACCAGAAGGGTGAAGCCACCTCGACCAACTCGATCGCTTCGATCTTCGCATGGTCGGCGGGCTTCAAACACCGCGCCAAGCTGGATGACAATGCTGCGCTGCTCGAATTCGCCGAGACGCTGGAGCGCGTCGTCGTCGAAACCGTCGAGTCGGGCTTCATGACCAAGGACCTGGCCCTGCTGGTCGGTGACCAACAGTCGTGGCTGACCACCGAAGGCTTCCTGGACAAGGTCTCGGAAAACCTGAAGGCGGCTTTGCCGAACATTGGTGAGTAAAACCACCATTTTTGACTAAGAGAGAGCCCCGCCAGACGATGTCTGGCGGGGCTTCTTTTTAGACCTAAGGCTTGGCCTGTGGAGCCTCGCTGCTGGAGGTCTAAAAAGTGTGCTGGATACCTTCGCGCACACAATGAGCCACTGCGTGGCGAGATGTCAGCAACAAAAAAGCCCGCCTCGGATGAGGCGGGCTTTCTGCTTTGAGGCTGTAAGCCTTCTTAGATCTTTGCCTTGATGGCGGCGAGGCCTGCTTCGGCCTTGGAGGCATCAGGGGCACCGCCTTGCGCAAAGTCCGGCTTGCCGCCTGCGCCCTTGCCGCCCATGGCGATCACCGCGTCGCGGGCGAAGTCGGCAGAGTTATACTTGCCAACCAGATCAGGGGTAATGGTCACGGTGATGGCGGCCTTGCCATCGTTCACGCCGACCAGAGCGACGATGCCCGAGCCAAGCTGTTTCTTGAAGTCTTCGGCCACGCCACGCAGACCCTTGCCGTCCACGCCGTCGAGGACGCGGGCAATGACCTTTACGCCATTGATCTCTTCGGGGGTGCTTGATGCACCGCCGCCGCCCAGCGCCAGTTGCTTCTTGAGATCGGCAACCTGCTTTTCGAGCGATTTGCGTTCAGCCGTCAGGGCTTCGACGCGAGCCGGAACGTCCTGCGTCGGAATCTTGAAGGTCTGGGCCAGATTGCGGGCGATGTTGGCCTGATCCAGCAGGTACTGGCGGGCAGCTTCGCCGGTCAGGGCCTCGATACGGCGCACGCCAGCAGCGACGCCACCTTCGGAGACGATCTTGAACAGGGCGATGTCGCCGGTGCGGGCCACGTGGGTGCCGCCGCACAGTTCGACCGAATAAGGCTTGCCTGCCTCGGTCAGCGAGTCACCGAGCGTCAGCACGCGGACCTCGTCGCCATACTTCTCGCCGAACAGGGCGATAGCACCGGCTTCGATAGCGGCTTCAGGGTTCATCAGTTCGGTGCGTGCCGGAACGTTCTGGCGAATGACCGCATTCACCTCGTCCTCGATGCGGGCGATTTCCTCTTCGGTCACCGGCGCATTGTGGCTGAAGTCAAAGCGCATACGTTCATGATCCACCATCTGGCCCTTCTGGGCGATGTGTGGGCCAAGCACGTTCTTCAGTGCCGTGTGCAACAGGTGCGCACCCGAGTGGTTGGCGCGGGTGGTCAGGCGCTGGTCGGCATTGACGTGCAGTTGAACCTTGGTGCCATTCTTCAGTTCGCCGGTCAGGACTTCGATCTGGTGGGCGTACAGGTCACCGCCCGCGTGTTTTTGCACGTCTATGACGCGACCGGTGCCGCCGGCCCATTCGGCCTTGCCCTGATCGCCATTCTGGCCGCCGCCCTCGCCATAGAAGGGCGTGGCGTCGAACAGAACTTCGGCGGTTTGCCCCGCTGACAAGGTGTCGGTCTGTGCGCCGTCGGCGACGATGGCCACAACCGTGCCTTCACCGTCGGTGTTGTCATAGCCGGTGAACTGGGTGGCCCCCAGACGGTCGCGGATTGCCAGCCATTCGCCCGCATTGGCGGTCTGGCCCGAGCCTTTCCAGTTGGCCTTGCCGCGCTGGCGCTGCTCGGACATTTCGGCCTCGAAGCCGTCGTTGTCGACCGACAGGCCACGGCGGCGTGCTTCGTCCTGGGTCAGGTCGAGCGGGAAGCCGTAGGTGTCATATAGGGTGAAGGCGGTCTTGCCCGAGATGATGCCACCTTCCGACAGGTCCTTGGTGGCTTCGTCCAGCAGGCCCATGCCGCGACCCAGCGTGGTGCGGAAACGGATCTCTTCCTGCTTCAGGGTGTCTTCGATGAAGGCCTGTGCGCGGCCGAGTTCCGGATAGGCTTCGCCCATCTCGGTGACCAGTGCCGGAACCAGACGGTGCATCAGCGGGTCTTGTGCACCCAGCAGGTGGGCGTGGCGCATGGCGCGGCGCATGATACGGCGCAGGACGTAGCCGCGGCCTTCGTTCGACGGGGTCACGCCATCGGCGATCAGGAAGGACGAGGAACGCAGGTGGTCGGCGATCACGCGGTGGCTGGCAGCAAGGTCGCCTTCGGCCTTGGTCGAGGTGGCATCTTCCGAAGCGGCGATCAGATGACGGAACAGATCGACCTCATAGTTGGAGTGCACGCCCTGCAGGACGGCAGCGATACGCTCCAGGCCCATGCCGGTGTCGACTGACTTTTTCGGCAGTTCGCGAACGATCTCGTCGTTCTCTTTTTCGAACTGCATGAAGACGTTGTTCCAGATTTCGACGAAGCGGTCGCCGTCTTCTTCAGGCGAACCCGGAGGGCCGCCCCAGATGTGGTCGCCGTGGTCGTAGAAGATCTCGGTGCACGGACCGCACGGGCCGTTCTCGCCCATGGCCCAGAAGTTGTCGGCGGTCGGGATGCGGATAATCTTGTCGTCCGAGAAGCCCGTGACCTTCTTCCAGATGTCAAAGGCTTCGTCGTCGGTGTGATAAACCGTGACCAGCAGCTTTTGCGGGTCCAGACCGAATTCCTTGGTTAGCAGGCCCCATGCGCTCTCGATGGCGTGGTCTTTGAAATAGTCGCCGAACGAGAAGTTGCCCAGCATTTCAAAGAAGGTGTGGTGACGTGCGGTATAGCCGACATTGTCCAGATCGTTGTGTTTGCCACCGGCGCGCACGCATTTCTGCGACGAGGTTGCGCGCGGATAGGGCGGGGTGGCCGCACCGGTGAAATAGTCCTTGAACGGCACCATGCCCGCATTGACAAACAGCAGGGTCGGGTCGTTTTGCGGCACCAGAGGTGCCGAGTGAACCTTCTCGTGGCCGTCATTGCCGAAATAGTCGAGGAAGGTAGAACGGATCTGCTTCAGGCTGGTCATGATGTGATCGGGCTTCGGTGTAGCGGGTGGGCAAAGGCGCGGGGGCGACCTTCGCAAGAAATATCAGGGCGTCATATAGGGTTTTAGACCGCAGTGCATCAATTGCGGCCGATATGGCGGGTTTTTGTCGTGGCACGCGCGGTGCAAAGTCACCCCAGCTTGTGCGGAGCGACAATCACGCCGTCAGCGTCGGCATACAACCAATCATCTGGACGGAAGATGATGCCGCCAAAACTGGTTGGAATATCGATCTCGCCAAGGGCTTCGCGGTCGGCCCGCAGCGGGCAGGTGCCAATGGCCTTGATGCCGATATCCATAGTGTCGATGACGGCCGTGTCGCGGATGGCGGCATTGACGACAATACCGGCCCAGCCGTTGTCGATGGCCAACTTGGCCAGATTGTCACCGACCAGTGCCCGCTTCAGCGAGGTGCCGCCATTGATGACCAGTACACAGCCGCGACCGGGGCCTTCGAGCGTGGAGCGCACTAAGGCATTGTCGTCCAGTACGCTGAGGGTGCGGATCGGGCCGCTAAAGGCTTTGACCTTGCCATAGCTGTGAAAGACGGTCTGGCACACGCGCACAATATTGGTGTGAGCGTCGCACAGGTCGGCAGTGGCAAAGTCGGTCATGAAGGTCCTCGTTTGGGGAAGTCGGAGAGACCGTGCCGTTTTCCGGCAGCGAGGAAAAGACCAAGGGTGTCATCAGGGTAAAAAAAGAGGCCCACCCGAATAAACGGGTGGGCCTTCTCCATCCTGCCACCCGACGGGGTCGGTAGGCGGGTCGCCGGGGGAGGGCGGAGATTCTTTGCGCTCTTAACCTTCGAGATCTTGGCCTTCATCCGGTTCCGGTGCGCCCAGCATGTCGTCGGCAATCTTGGCCGTTGAGGCACGAACCGCTTTCTCGATGGCTGCGGCCATGTCGGGATTGTTCTTGAGGAACTCCTTGGCGTTTTCGCGGCCCTGACCGATACGGGTCGAGTCATACGAGAACCAAGAGCCGGACTTCTCGACGATATTGGCCTTGACGCCCAGATCGATGATCTCGCCGATCTTGGAGATGCCTTCGCCATACATGATGTCGAAAATGACCTCGCGGAACGGTGGAGCGACCTTGTTCTTCACGACCTTCACGCGGGTGGTGTTGCCGACCACCTCGTCGCGGTTCTTGATCGCGCCTGTGCGGCGGATGTCCAGACGTACCGAGGCGTAGAATTTCAACGCATTGCCGCCCGTGGTGGTTTCGGGCGAACCGTACATCACACCGATCTTGTGTCGGATCTGGTTGATGAACAGCACGATACATTTCGACTTGTTGATCGAGGCGGTCAGCTTTCGCAGGGCTTGCGACATCAGACGGGCTTGTAGGCCCGGTAGGCTGTCACCCATCTCGCCTTCGATTTCGGCACGCGGCGTCAGGGCCGCAACGGAGTCGACAACCACGATATCCACGGCACCCGAGCGCACAAGGGTGTCGACGATTTCCAGAGCCTGTTCGCCGGTGTCGGGTTGCGAGACGAGCAGGTCGTCAAGATTGACGCCCAGCTTTTGCGCATAAACAGGATCAAGGGCGTGTTCGGCGTCCACAAAGGCGGCCACGCCACCTTTTTTCTGGACCTCGGCCACGGTGTGCAGGGCCAGAGTGGTTTTACCCGAGGATTCAGGACCGAACACCTCGATCACGCGGCCTACCGGCAGGCCGCCAATACCCAGAGCCATGTCGAGGCCGAGCGAGCCGGTCGAGACGCTTTCGATCTCGTTGACCTGACCGGCCTTGCCCAGTTTCATTACCGAGCCCTTGCCGAAAGCGCGATCAATCTGTGCGATCGCCGCTTCAAGAGCGCGTTGTTTATCGGAGTCTGCCTTAGCCACTAGTTTCAATGCCGCCTGTGTCATTGGTTTGATCTCTCCCTTGCCATGATTCATGGCTGGTTTCCCGTAGGACCATGGGAGAGACCCGCCAGGACCCGCTCCCTTGATGTGGATATCAGTACATGGTTTGTTCTGGTTCGCAATATGTTCTCATCGAGGAAAGAGAACAAAATAAAAACTTACGTCCGATAATGACGTATGATGGGCGTGCCACCTTTGCCGTCGACAGGCGTTGTGGAGGGTATGAGCGACGCACACACACTGCCCGAAACCGTCCATTCCCTTGAAATCCCCGCCAAACCGGCCGTCCTGTCGATCCGCAATGCACGGATGGCCGATGTCACGGGGATTAATGCGCTGGTGGCACGGGTCTACAGGGATGACATTCCGTATACGCCCGGCATGTTGCGCGGCCAGATCGCGACCTATCCCGATGGCCAGTTTGTCGTTGAATATGATGGCGAGATTGTTGGCTATGCGGCCAGTTTCCGTATCGATGAAGCGGCGGCCATGTCCGCCCATAATTGGGAACAGATTACCGGTGGCGGTTATGCCTCGCGTCATGATCCGCACGGCCAATGGCTGTATGGTATGGAGGTCTGTGTGGACCCCACACGCCGCCGCCTGCGTATCGGTCAGCGTCTTTATGATGCGCGCCGCGATCTGGTCGAGGCCCAGAATCTAAAGGGCATCGTCTTTGGCGGGCGTATGCCGGGCCTCTATCGTCGTCGTGCCGAACTTCGTGAACCCGCGACCTATCTTCAGGCGGTGCTGGATCGCAAATTCAATGATCCGGTCATTGCCTTCCACATGCGCTCGGGCTTCGAGCCGGTGGGGGTGCTGAAGAACTATTTGGCCACGGACAAACAGTCATTGGGCCATGCCACCCACATGGTGTGGCGCAATCCCTACTTCCTTGAGGACACCGGCAAGGGTGCGGCTTTTGCCACAAAGGAAACCGTGCGCGTGGCCACTGTCCAATTGCAAATGCGCAAGGTCGAGAGCTTTGACGAGTTCATGGCCAATATCGAGTATTTCACCGATGTGGTGTCGGACTATCGCGCCGATTTTGTCATCTTCCCTGAACTGTTCACCCTACAACTTCTGTCGCTGGAACACAGGAAACTGACCCCTGCGGAATCCATCGAGGCATTGACCCGCTATACGCCGCGCTTTGTCGAGGCCATGCGCAAACTGGCGGTCAGCTATAATGTCAACATCATCGGCGGTTCGCACCCGACCCGCACTGAGGACGGAGATATCCAGAACGTCGCCTATGTGTTCTTGCGCGATGGCTCGGTCCACGAGCAGGAGAAGATCCACCCGACACCCAATGAGCGCCACTGGTGGAATATCAAGGGCGGTGAGCGTGTCCATGCCATCCCTACCGACTGTGGGCCGATCGGGGTGATGATCTGCTATGATTCAGAGTTCCCCGAAGTGGCCCGCCGCATGGTGGACGAGGGCGCGCGCATCCTGTTTGTGCCCTTCTGCACCGACAACCGTCAGGGCTATCTGCGGGTGCGCTATTGCGGTCAGGCAAGGGCCATCGAGAACCAGTGCTATGTCGTGCTGGCGGGCAATGTCGGTAACCTGCCCAATGTCGAGAATATGGACATCCAGTATGCCCAGTCCTGTATTCTGACACCGTGCGATTTCCCGTTTGCACGCGATGGTGTGGCAGCCGAGGCGACCGAGAACGTGGAGACGGTGACGGTGGCCGACCTTGATTTGTCCGACCTGTCATGGGCGCGGGCGCAAGGTACGGTGACCAATCTGCGCGACCGCCGGTTTGATCTCTACAAGACGGCGTGGACCGACGGGGGCTGATCAGTTCTCGCGGTAGAAGTTGCAGTACCAGTCCACAAAATGGCCAACCCCCTCTTCGACCGGCGTCGAGGGGGCATAGCCGATGGCGTCGAGGGTATCGGACACATCGGCCTCGGTATTGACGACATCGCCGTCCTGCATCGGCATGAGGTTGATCACAGCCTTGCGGCCCAGCTTGCCCTCCAGCACTTCGATATAGCGCATCAGCGGCACCGGCTGTCCGGCTCCGAGATTGAGCATCCGCCACGGGGCCACGCCGCTGGTGGCCGGATCGGGGTGTTGTGCGTCCCAGTCGGGATTGATGCGGGCAGGCTGGTCCAGCGCGGCGATGATGCCGGTGACGATGTCGTCCACATAGGTGAAATCGCGGCTCATCCGGCCTTCGCCATAGACGTCGATAGGTTCGTTCTTGAGGATGGCGCGGGTAAATTTGAATAGCGCCATGTCCGGCCTGCCCCACGGTCCATAGACGGTAAAGAAACGAAGCCCCGTCGTCGGAATGTTGAACAGATGGGCATAGGAATGGGCCATGGCCTCATTGGCCAGCTTGGTGGCGGCATAGAGGGTCAGCGGGTGGTTGGCACCGTCATGCACCGAGAATGGCAGCTTGCCATTGGCCCCATAGGCCGAACTGGTCGAGGCATAGACCAGATGCTGACAGCCCGACGCCCGTGCGCCCTCCAATATCGACAAGAAGCCGACGACATTGGAATCCACATAGGTTTCGGGCGCTTCAAGGCTGTAACGGACACCGGCCTGTGCCCCCAGATGCACGATACGCGCGGGCTTTTCAGTGGCAAATAGCGTGGTCACACCCTCACGGTCGGCAAGGTCCAGCGTGTGGTGGCGATAGTTCGGATGGGCCAGTAACTGGTCCAGCCGCGCCTGTTTCAACGCCAGATCATAATAGGCGTTCAGATCGTCTAGACCGATGACCGTCTCGCCCCGTGCCAGCAGGCGCTGCGCGGTGTGAAAGCCTATGAAACCGGCGGAACCTGTAACGAGAACGGATTGGGACATGCGCCAGCGATAAACCTGTCAGGCGTGCTTCGCCAGAGCCCTTATGTGCGAATGGCGATCAGGGATTTGGTGAGGGGGCCGACCTTTTCATCATGATGGATGGCATCGGCATACAGGAAGCGGAACTGGTTTTTGTCGAGCAAGCGGGCATGCTGTACATCGCGCATGGCGGCCCCGACATCTGAGGCTTTTTGCGAGAAGCCGTGGCTGCGTTTCATCAGGGCACGGGCGCGGCTCTGTTCGCTCTTCCAGTGGAAGAACAGGCTGGAGAAATGCGGCTCGACGGGAAACCAGAAATAGGGCGTCTGGACATAGTAGCGCGGGGCCAGACGGCGGCATTCCTCAGCAAAGGCCTCCATGCGAACCCAGTCGCCCACATGCTCGATGACCGAGTTGGAATGGACGAGGTCAAAGCTGTTGTCGCCATACTGAGGAAGATGGGTGGCATCACCATCGACCACGGTGAACAGGTCAGTGTCCCACACATCGTCCACACCGCCCGGATTGACGAGCGTGATATGGACATCGGATGCCTTCAGGAAATCGACATCGAACAGATGCCAGTAGCTGGCCTCGCCTCCCAGATCGATGATGCGCACCTCGCCTTTTTCGGCATGGACGGTTTCGATCAGCGACACGATCCGCTTGCTGCGCGCGCGGCGAAAGCGCGACACCAGCGAGTTGGGATCATTATTGTCTTGTAGGGCATGGATCAACTTCATGCCGATCCAGTGGCATAACGATACTACTGTAAGCTTAAGCGGGTGGTTTTTTCTGTCAGCATGCTCACCTGCGCAGGCTCGGCCAGACGCGACCCTGCGCTAAGGGCCATAGCAACCAACAGGAAGATGACCGCCAGAATGGTCATCCAGTAGTCATCGCGCGCGGGTACCAGCGGGCGCACGAACAAGAGCACCAGAAACCCGACTAGGCCCAGCGCTCCGGGCAGGCTGATGCCGATACCCAGAAACACAAGATGCCCATATCCCAGCAACCACGCTCCGCCAATAATGGTGGCCACAGCGGGTGCAATCAGGCCGCGCATCTCGCTGAGAGCCGGAGAAAAGGTGGCCGTGATACACATGATGGCGACGGCCAGTACAACGGGCCAGATCATGATGAGTGCTGCCTGTGGAGCCACGGCTTGCAAGATCAGGCCGAGGATAAAGGCTAAAATAACGCCGCCGATCCAGCCCCCCCACAAGGTGCGCGAGGCGGCACCGGGCCACAGGGACAGGACGGCGGCCACAGCACCTGCACCCATCATCAGCGGACTGCTCTCGCCGACCAGATTGACCAAGAGGGTCAGGCCCGCTAGCCCATAGCCGAGGATGCGACGATACTGTGCCCGCGCGCCCGACATCAGGATAAAGGCCAGAGACAGCACAGCCAGCGCCGCAGACGCCTCCATCCATGGCAGACGACGCAGCAGGATATAATACTGGCCACTGCCCGATAGTGGCGCGGCCAGAAGGCGTAAGGCCTGACACAGGATCAGGCTGGCACTGATAAACCAGACCCCGTCCAGCATACCCTGAAGCAGTTGTTTGGGGCCGAGCTTGGTAACAACGCGTGCGCGCCAAACACTATAGGCCAGACCGGCCAGCGACAGGGCCAGTAGTCCCCATCCCGCCCACAGAGGCATGCTGATGAGGACCCGACCAAACACATCGGCATAGGCGCGGTTGTCGCCCTTGGTGGGCAGGGTGTCCGCCTGCATCAACCGGCTGGTCATTTCCAGGGTTTGCGAGCCGATATGCTGGAGCGAACCCTGATCCAGATTATCCGGTGTGGATTCCATCGTGTGGTATTGGCGTGCACGGCCGATAAAGGCGATATTGATGCCCTGAGCGCCCTGATCGCGGGGGACGGTGAAATCCGTACCGTTAGGCATGCGTTCATACATGAAGCTGGCCAGCGATGTGCTGGCGATGCCACCATCGGCAGACCGGGCCAGAGGGGCAAAGGCCTTGATGGTCGGACCATCGCCACGCCCTGTCTCGAACATGGCCGCGCGACCGCCGCCGCCACGCGCTTCGAGGTTGATGATGAAGCCGATTTTGGAGGCCGCAGGATGCTCCTCGAAGAAGATGCGAGCCCCTTCAAGGCCGATTTCCTCGGCATCGGTAAACAAGACGATCAGGTCGCGTTGTGTGTCCTTGCGAGCTTCGAGGGCGCGGGCGGCTTCCAGAATGGCGGCCACCCCCGCACTGTCATCGGCCGCACCGGGGGAATGGACGCTGGTATCGTAGTGCGCCATCAGCAGAAGGGGCGGCAGATCGGCGCGACTGCCCTTGCGAATGCCGATCAGATTGACGGCCTGGAAACCGGCGGCCTCGGGCGCACCGCCATCTTTTTGCAGGCGCTGAACAGCCTTGACGGTCAAAGAGCCTGTCTGTTCGGAGACGCTAAAGCCCAGTTCGCTCAGGCGACCGGCAAGGTATTGCCGTACGCGCAGATGCTCGGTGGATCCGAGAGGATGCGGGGCTTTGGCGATCTCGCGCACATCCACCATGGCGCGGCTGGCCGAGAAGCGGTCGGCAGGGGCATCGATCGGGCGTGGTCGCGGGGTTTGCAGTGTCAGCACCGCAAGGGCGAACATCATAGCCAGTGTGCTGAGCAAGACCGATAGGCGCATCCATCCCTCCTCGGATCGAGCGCGTATTCACTATCAATGTTCTGCAGATAGCAAGAGGGCGGCTCCGGCCTGTGCCGGAACCGCCCTCAAAGCTGTGTCAGCGTTTGTGGATATTAGAAGCGCTTGGAGACTTCGATACCGTACATGCGCGGATCATTGACGAAGACGGTCAGGTTGTTGAAGTCGATCGCACCGATGATGTTGTCCTCATCGGTGATGTTGCGGACGTAACCGGCCACTTCCACATCGCGGCCCAGATGACGCCAGCCTGCGCGCAGACCGCCCTCAAACTGGGTGCCCAGCATGAATTCCTTGGATTCATACAGGAAGATATTGGTGTTCTTCTGCATGACCCAGTCGGTGGCGGCGAACAGTTCCTGATCGTTGCCGATGGACTTCACATAGGACAGTACGAAGTTGGCCGAATATTCCGGAGCCATCGGGAACGGGTTGCCGTTGATGCTGGCACGGTTGGTGCCGCCGATATTGACGAGCGGATCGGTGACGGTGCAGCCGCCGGTGCACAGAGGCACGCTCAGGCCGTTATCCTTGATCTCGGTGTCGTTCCAGGCAAAGCCACCGGCGAAGGTGAAGCCTGCACCCAGATAGACATCGCCGTCGATCTCGATCCCCTTGCCGACACCCTGATTGGCGTTCAGCAAACGGTTGGTGTTGTCGTTGCCACCGATGGCGGTGAACTGCATATCGTCGACTTCATAGAAGTAGGCGGTGCCGTTCAGACGGGCGCGGCCATCCCACAGGCGGGCCTTGAAACCGGCTTCGTAGGACATGACGGTTTCGCTGTCGGCGGTGGTCAGGACCGGCAAGCTGCGACCCTGGATTGACGGACCGCGATAGCCGTTGGCGACGCGTGCAAACACGTTCCAGTCGCTGTTGACTTCGTAGAGCGCGCTGATGTCCCACGACACTTGCTCGTCGCCCACGGCCACAGTGCTGGTCGGCAGCAGAACATTGGCCGGGTTTTTCACATCGACAGTGATGTTGCCGCGATAATTGCGGTTGTCTTCGGTATAGCGCAGGCCACCGGTGACTTTCAGGGCTTCGGTCAGCTTGTAGTTGGCCTGACCAAAGACCGACCAAGAGTCCGACTTCTGGATGATGTCGGTCTGCTTGATCGGATACAGACCGCCAACGCCGTCATAGGTGTTGGACACCAGGTTGAAACGGTCCTGGAAATAGAAGGCACCCACCTGCCAGTTCAGGCGGTTGTCACCGTTCGAGGCCAGACGCAGTTCATAGGTGTGCTGGGCCAGATCGGAGTGATCCGTACCGCTTTCGACAGGGAAGAGGGTGTAAAAATCAGTCCCCGCGAGAGCAGGATTAGTAACGCCGCCGTCGATATCGCCATTACCCTTGGATTGGCCCTGATAGGCACCGACAACACCCGTCAGGGTCATGTTGCCAAAGTCATAGGCCACTTGCAGCGACTGCGAGAGGGTGTTCTGCTTTTGGAAATTGTTACGGCCGCCATCATAATAGACGGTGTCGCGGTCGTAATTGTCGTTCAGCTTGTTCGAACCCTTGGTCAGGGCATTGGCGCGGTTCAGCGTGCCGGTACCGGCATAGTCGCGCACTTGCAGGGTGCCCAGAACCGACAGACGCTCGGTCGGGGTCCATGCTAGATGGGCGCGGGCAGCGCGGTCTTCGAAATTACCCAATTCCTTGCCATCAGAGTTGGCAAAGCTGGCGTCATAAGCGTTGTTCACCCAGTCATCGCGGTGGTTAAGCAGGCCCGAAACGCGCAGCGACAGAGTGTCCGACAGCGGCAGGGTCACGCCGCTCTCGGCGCGGTACGAACCGTAATTACCGACAGAAAGCTGACCGAAGCCTTCGAGCACGTCGCCCGGCTTGGTGGTATCAACCTTGACCACACCGGCGGGGGTATTGCGGCCGAACAGGGTGCCTTGCGGGCCACGCAGAACTTCCATCTGCTTGACGTCGAACAGCGGGAAACCCTTCAGGTACACGCTTTCCAGAACCACTTCGTCCATCACGACCGAAACCGGCTGCGAGGCGGTGAAGTCGAAATCGACATTGCCAAAGCCACGGATATAGAAGCGCGGCGCGTAACGACCGTTCGAGCTTTCGACGTTCAGGCTGGGCACGCGGCCGGCCAGGGCCAGCACATCGGCACCACCAGCATTCACGGCCGCCAGCGTTTCTGTGTTCATGGCCGTGACGGCGAACGGCACGTCGCGGATGCTCTCGCTGCGGCGCTGGGCGGTGACGACGATGTCGCCGACCGAGGCGGTATCTTCGGATGTCTGGGCGAAGGCCGGTGCGGCAACCAGCAGGGCGAGGGTGCTGGCCGAAACGGCAAGGGCGGCAATACGCTTCATTTCTATATCCCCTAGGAATGATGGGCGGGGGTCTAGAGGGCAGATGCAGTTTAAGCCAAGCTCGAAAGACCGTTGAGCGGTGAACCTTTTATGACACGGCCACAGTGGGCTGAAACCTTACGTCTTATAGGTGTATATCCCTGTTATTGCGCTGAATTGCCGCAGTTCTGACACATTGTATGCCTTTTTCCATCGGCCCCCTGCGGACCTTGGGTCCCGCACATGCCGGGCAGATGGTTTCATCAGGATCGCCTAACCATGTCGCATTTGCCTCTTTCTCGTCGTCACATGTTGCAGTGGGCCGCCAGCCTGCCTCTGGCCGCGGCGGTTGCAGGATGCGCGCACACGCCGGTTGCGGCCCGCAGCCCGCGACTGCGCGTACTGGCGATTTCAGATCTACACTCTTCGTATGGTCGTATTGCCCAGCTTCTGGCTGCGTTCCGTGCCGAGGTGGCGTCCACAGATGCCCCGCACCTGATCGTGGTCAATGGCGACAGTTTTGAAAAAGGCAATGTGGTGTCGGTACGCTCGCAAGGGGCGATCGACTGGGCCTTTATGGCTGAACTGCCCAAGATTGCCCCGACGGTTTTCAACCTTGGAAATCATGACAATGATCTGGTGCATGACCTGCATCCGGTGGTGGCGCGGATGCGCAGCCTGGGCCTGACGGTTGTCAGCAACCTGATCGATAAGCGCACCGGACAGCCCTATGCGCCTTCGACGGCGCAGCTTTCTCTGGGCGGGGAAACTCTCAGCATTGTTGGGCTGGGGACGCCGTCATTGAATTCCTACCCTGCCGAAAGCCGTCAGTGGCTGACCATTCCCGATCCTGTCGAATGGGCGCGCGCGAACTTCCCGTCCATGCTGGCAGGGGATGGCCTGAAACTGGTCCTCAGCCATGTGGGTGTTGTTGACGAGCGCCAGTATCTGCCATTGCTGCCGCAAGGGGCGCTGATGATCGGGGGCCATAACCACCTTCTGTTCACCCATCAGGAAGGGGCCACCGGCTATGTCCATTGCGGACGCTGGGGTGAAACCTATGCTGTGGGCGAGTACGGAGCCGATGGCGTCGTGACAACCGCCAATCGCGAGGTTTCCGCAGACGCTGTAGGCGACCCTGTGCTGGCCAACCTTATCGCGTCCACGCTAGCGGCCCACCTGACGCCGGTTGAACGCGCGGTTCTTGGGCACAATCAAGAAGCGTTGTCGCTAGGCGAGACGGGGCGCAAGGTCAGTGCCGGTTTTGCAGACGCCGTGGAGGCCGACTGGGGCTTTATCGGTCATACGACCTTGGGCACCGGTTTGAAGGGTGGCGATGTGGACCAGTTCCATTTTGACGAAGTGGTCCGTTTTGATGGACAGCTTCAGGTGGCCGAAATCGATGCATCGCGTATGGCAGCAATCCTGAAAATCTGTAATCAGGACCGCCCCATGCCGATCAGTGAAATGACCGGTGATTTCCTTTACGCCGCCGAACGCACAGGCGGTGTGCATGGCGGACAAAGACTGAAACTGGTGACCAGTGACTGGTGTGCCCGCAACCAGTCAAAATATTTCGGCACGGATGATCTGGTATTTACGGATGTACCGACCGGTGGCGTAAAGGCCGTCGCCCGCAAGGCCCTGTTGGGATAGGCAGGGTTTCAGGCGGCCCGCTTGTTGCGGTCTAACCCTTTGACGAACAAACCGGCGCGGCCCGCCACCTGTCTAAATATCTTGCTTTCGATCTTTTCATCGGTACCCAAAAACAGGCAACCTTCATCGGCCAGGGGAGCGCGCAGGTGCTCCAGTGCCTTATCGCGGGCATCGGGCAGCATGTCCTCCAGCACATAGCGACAGAATACGAGGTCGAAGGGGCCTTTGGCCGCCAGATCATGCGGCAGGGGTGACAGCAGGTTGGCGCGTTCGAACTGGACGAGCTGGCGCAGAACAGGGCGGGCCTGCCATTGGTCTTCGACGGGCTCGAAATATCTCAGCATCGCCCTAGCAGACAGCCCACGCTGGATTTCAAAGCCGGAATAGATGGCGCGGGCGGCCTTGTCCAAACTGCGACGGGACAGGTCCGTACTGAGGATATCGACTTTCAGCCCTTGCTCGAGCGCGGCCATGGCCAGACTAAAGGCTTCCTGACCCGAACCGCCACCGGCCACCCAGATACGGACCGGATGCCCCTGACGCGCTTGGGCCAGCACCGGCAGAAGCTCGCGGGCATAGAGGTCGAAAACATGACGGTCGCGACGAAACCATGTTTCAGTGTTCAGCAGGGTTTCGATCACACTCCAGCCCAGAGAGCCGACGGGGCGCGCCCATAGGCTGTTGAGCAGGGCTTCGACATTGTGAAACCCCTCGCGGCGGGCAATGGGACCCAACCGGTGTTCGGCCAGTTGCATCCGGCTGGATGACAGGGCGAAACCGGTGCGGCTGGCCATCAGGGCCTGCAGGCGCTCGAAATCTTCCGGTGTCATGCTGCCTGCGTCCTCAGGGCACCGATTTCGTCAAGCTTGGATTGCAGGATGTCGCCGTCGAACGGTTTCATCACATAGTCGTCGGCCCCTGCCGCCAGAGCTTCGGAAATGCGTCGCGGGTCGCTTTCCATACTGCAAAACAGAACCTTGGGCATGTTAGCATCACAAATGCCCTTGAGGCGCGCCAAAAAATCCATGCCGTCCATGGTGGGCATGCGCCAGTCCAGCAGAACAAGGTCGGGCATGGCCTGCAGGCATTGCTCCAGCGCTT
This sequence comes from Brevundimonas sp. BH3, assembly GCF_045345115.1. Classification (GTDB taxonomy): domain Bacteria; phylum Pseudomonadota; class Alphaproteobacteria; order Caulobacterales; family Caulobacteraceae; genus Brevundimonas. The sequence continues at coordinate 2,811,546 of NZ_CP150796.1, read as the reverse complement.
CTATGCCGTCACAGGCTTCGGACACGTCAAAGCCCAGTCCCTCGACAATGCGGCGGGCGACTTTTCGGATGATCCGGCTGTCATCAACAATAAGGCACAGTGGACTGGGCAGGGGACATCACTCCATTAGCTTCTGGTGAAAGAAGCTTCACAGCGGACGTATTGGCCCTGATTATGTCAAATTTCAACGTGATTTGGTAGCCGTGCTAACAACGATACACATTGTTCCTCGACAACAGTGTCCAGTCTACCACCGATTTCCGACACCGTCAGCCATAGCCAGTAGGGCTGAATCCACTGGCCATGCAAACCCTCGGAGAGGGGTTGACCGCGCAGACCGGCCAGAGCTTCGGGCTTGAGACGGGCGCGGTTGCCCTGTGCCTGTCCAGCTAGAGTCAGGCCATTTTCTTCATGATGTGCGGTGATAGTGGCTGTTCCGCCCAAAGCCAGGGCGCTGAAAGTCAGATAGGCCAGATTCAGCAAGGCCCGGGCATGGGGCTTACTCAGCGAAATTTCGGGAATGCGCCAGTCTATCTGCGCGCGGCCACCATCTGTCAGACCCAGCAAAAGATTATGAATTTCGGTGCTGGAAAAGCGCTCGGCGCTGGAAGAACTGCCAAAGGCCACGCGCGAGAAATTGACCAGCGAGATCATTTTGCGTGCGCTTTGACGGATCAGGCCCATGGCATCTTCGCGCATATCTTGTGCGGTAGGATCATCCAGCAGGTCCAGACCCGACATCACGGCCCCCGAGGGGCTGATGAAGTCATGGCACAGCTTGGCAGCGACCAGAGCGGTCAGTTCGGCACCTTGCGGAAGGGCGGTTTGTTCTTCGGCAGAGGGGCCTGAAAGGCGCGCCGCATTATCGGTCAGAAAAGCCATGCGTATCCCGATCCAAAAACATAGTTAATGAAGGTTAATCAATCCCTGACCTGATTTGCCGGTTCGTTAAACCGCTGGATTGGAGTATCTGCACAAAACCATGTCCAGCACACCGAAATCCCTCATGTCCCCTGCCTCGCCGGAAACGCTTGAACGCCTCGAGGCCGATCTTGTTTCGGGCCGTTTGGCCGAAGTCATTGCCGAGATTGCCGAGGAGGCCGCCGAGATCATTCGCGGTTTCTGGCATGGCGGAGTGGCGGCTGAACGCAAGGCAGACGACAGCCCTGTCACCGAGGCCGACCGCGCCGCCGAGCGCTTGATCCTGCAACGCCTGGCCGCTGAATGGCCGGGGGTGCAGACTGTGGCTGAAGAACAGGTCAGTGATAGCGGCCTGCCCGCCGGATGCGATGGCTGGTTCTGGCTGATTGACCCGCTGGACGGTACGCGTGGTTTTGTACAGGGGCGCGAGGCTTTCAGTGTGAATATCGCCCTTGTGCGCGACCATCAGGTGGTGGCGGGCGTGGTGGTGGCACCCGCCACACACACGACGTGGCGCAGCGGCCCACTGGGGGGCGGCGCTTTCCGTCGCCAGAATGACGAGCACTGGCATCCGATCCATGTGCGCGAACGCCCCGCCGAACCCGTGGCTCTGGTGAGCCATAGTCTTAGCGACGAGGAGGCCGAGCGCCTGATCCGCCGCCATGGCTGTACGCAATGGCAGGCGCTGGATTCATCGCTCAAGCTATGCCTGATCGCTGAGGGACGTTTTGATGCCTATCCGCGCACGGGCCCGACATCAGAATGGGATATCGCGGCCGGTCACGGGGTGCTGCAGGCGGCAGGCGGGAGGATCATCACCCCGGACGGTCTGAGCCTGATGTACGGCAAGCCGAACTTTGCCAATGGGGCCTTTGTGGCGCTGGGCGGCTAGGGCTCAGGCGGCGCGCGACGAGGTTACGCGGGCCATTTCCAATTGGGCGGGCAGGCTGACAGGCATGTCGCGCTCGCACGCCTTGGCCAGACGTTTCAGGCGCTCGACATTGGGGGCATGAACAATCACACCAGCCAGAGACGGGTCCAGCAGGGCGTGCGCCAAACACAGGTCTTCGGCCTCCCATCCGGGGGTGGAATACAGGAAGGCAAACGGGTTGGTCACTTCCTCGGCGACCGCCTTTTTGCGGCCCAGTCCGAACAGACCTTTTTGCGCTTCGGGCGCGGCGGGGCGTTTGGGGGCCACCAGTAGAGATTTGGGGAAGTAGTCGGTCGAGAAGACGATCATCTGTTGGTCGCGCGCCGAGCGCAGGCAAGACCGCTGGCGGGCATCCATCTGGATGTGGCTGGGCGTAAAGAGGACATCAAAGCGGCCGCTATTGATATAGACCTCCATCACTTCCGAATTGCCACGCAGTCCCAACCGCTTGATGCGCGTGTCCGCACGAAGGGTTTTCAGCGATTGTGACGGTAGCTCGGTTTCGGATGGGTCATCCAAAATGACAGAGTCGATATAGCCCAGACCCGAGGCCTTGAGCACGGCACCGGTTACCGCAGACAGGCCCTCGGGGGTGAAGTTGCGCTTGCCATTGGGCAGGGGCCCCAGCGTCAGCGCAATATGTAGAAGGTCGCGTTCTACCTGACGTAGCACCTCGCCCGCCGTGCGAATCAGGGTGGGGTCCAGACTGTCGATGAAGAAGCTGTTCACCCCTTCTTCCACGGCTGTATCGATAAGATTGCGTATGCCGTTGGCACCGGTCACAGCGACAGCTGCATCCAGTGTCAAAGTTATTGCTGAAACTGCAGAGCCGACCTCTCCGAGAGGACGATAGCGCATATCAGATAACCTCTGCGGGGGTTTTGGCGTCAAAACTGACCGAATGGACCACTGTGCCCAGCTTGCCTTTGAGGGCTGCATTACACGCGCGGCCGCGGTTGACGCGGCTCATGCCTTCAAAGGCGCTGGAGACGACCAGCGCCACCCAGTGATCTTCGTCGCCTGCGGTATCATGCAGGTCAATGACGGCGTCAGGAAAGGCGTCGATCAGGTGCGCGCGCAGTTCGTCGGCAGACATAGGCATGGGGCGAAACTCGTTTCAGTAAGCGGTACAGTCCTGTAGCTAATAAGCGTCTCTGAGCGGATTGTCAGCCTGTGCTCTTGGCCGGGGGCCTTTGTCGTTCATACAGTCCAAGGGTTGAGCCTTTGTATAGGCCTTGCGCATAGTGCCTAAAGCCGAGGGCTTCGGCCAGTTTGATCGACGGCGTATTTGGCACCGAGATCATGCACTGTGTGCGCTCAAAATCCAGAACCGTGTCGGCATGGTGAAGGGCGGCCCCCACGGCCTCGCGGGCCATGCCCTTGCCGTGGAAATCCGGCATGAGCGCCCAGCCGACCTCGGGGGCGCTGAAAGGAGGGGACAAGGCGCGACGGTAGTCGAACAGTCCGACACTGCCGACCAGACTTTGGACCTCATCACGGATCACCCAGTTGCCAAAACCCAGTATCTGCCAATGGCCGATATCGCGCAACAGGCGCAGCCAGACATCTTCGGCAGGCATGGGCTGCCCCGAGATATAGCGCGTGACTTCGGGATCGGCCCACATATGGACCAGATCATCGAAATCGGTATGCGATACGGGGGTCAGGGTCAGGCGCTCGGTATGCAGAAGGGTCACATCAGGCCTAGCTGTTTGAAACTGGTTACGCCGTGGCGTCCGGCAATCAGATGGTCGTGGATTTGTATATCCAGTGCGCGTGCTGCCTCGATGACCTGTTTGGTCATGTCGATATCGGCCCGACTGGGGGTGGGATCACCGGAGGGATGATTGTGCACGATGATGAGTGCCTTGGCGCTCAGTTCCAGTGCGCGGCGGACCACTTCACGCGGATAGACGGGGGCGTGATCGACTGTGCCGCGGTTCTGGATTTCGTCGCGGATCAACTGGTTCTTGTTGTCGAGATAGAGGATGCGGAACTGCTCGCGCGGTTCGTGCTGAAGCGCCAGCCGTACATAGGCCAGAAGCGCGGTCCATGACGAGATAACGGGGCGCTTGGCCACTTCTTCGAGGGCGACGCGGCGCGCAACCTCTTGAAGGGCGCATAGGTCGAGGGCGGTCTGTTTGCCGATGCCGCGCTTGCGGTCTTTGATGTCGGTAGCCCGTACCGTCAGCATATCTTCCAGCGAGGCGGCCATGACGCCTGCAAATGACCCGAACCGGTCCAGCAGCGCCTTGGCCAGAGGTTTGACATCGCCCTGCGGCTGGCTGCGGAACAGAAACAATTCCAGCAATTCGTAATCGGGAAGGGTGGAAAGGCCGCCTTCCATCGCCCGCTCGCGCAAGCGTTCGCGGTGGCCCAGATGATGGGCCTTGGGCTTGGCCGCTATGGGTATGCTGTCCGTCATTGTCTCCCCCCGAAGAGGGAGACTAGACGGAACTGCGTTCGTCAGAAAGTGGGGCGGAAAATGTTCTTGGGCGAGGCCGAGAAGATTTCGATGCCGTCTTCTGTCACACCGATGGTGTGCTCACACTGCGAGGACAGCGACTTGTCGCGTGTTACGGCGGTCCAGCCGTCAGACAATACCTTCACGCCCGGCTTGCCAAGATTTACCATCGGCTCGACGGTGAAGAACATACCCGGCTTCAAGACTGCACCTTCGCCGCGACGGCCATAGTGCAGCACGTTCGGATTGTCATGGAAGACGCGACCAATGCCGTGACCGCAGAAGTCGCGGACTACGCTCATGCGCTGGGCCTCGACGAATTTCTGGATGGCAAAGCCGATATCGCCAAAGGTGTTGCCCGGCTTGATCTGGGCCAAACCCAGTTCCAGCGAGTCATAGGTCACATCGATCAGCTTCTTGGCGCGGGCATTGATCTCGCCGACCGGATACATGCGACTGCTGTCGCCATGCCAGCCGTCTACGATGACGGTGTGGTCGATATTGACGATATCGCCTTCCTTCAGAACCTTGTCGCCCGGAATGCCGTGACAGACGACATGATTGATCGAGGTGCAGATGGTCTTCTCGTAGCCCTTGTAACCGAGGCATGCAGGAATCGCGCCGTTATCGAGGGTGAACTGGCGCACCAGATCGTCCAGATAGCCGGTGGTCACGCCCGGTTTGACGTGCTCGGTGATCATGTCCAGCGCCTCGGCGACCAGACGGCCCGCCTTGCGCATGCCTTCGAAATCTTCCGGCGTGTGAATGCGGATTTCGTGGCTACGGACCAGGACGTCGGTTTCCAGCTCGGGCGTTTCGTACATGACAGACTTTCAGCATTTTGCCGCGCTCGCGAGCCTTGGCGGCTGTCGGGTCTGGCAAACTAATTCCGCTATGCCGCGTGGGGAGGCGGCAACTTCTAACTTCAAATGGTGTTTCTAGCACAAAAGCGCAATCGCGTCAGCTTTTGGCGCTGTTGAATGGCTTGTCATTGTACGGGTCAATAAATGCCAAGCTTTACGTTAAGTCAGTATAGTATTTTGAGTATCAATGTTATTGATGGGATTGTGTTCTTCCCTAGCGTAAGTTTTGGATAGAAAAGTGCGACTTATGCGTCACTCCGTTACTGGTTTCGTCAGGCGTCACGGTCTTGTGCGGGTCAGAAACGATGACAAGAATTTCGAGACTGATAAGCCTTTGCTTCTCTCCCCGAGCAAAGGTCCATCGCATCGGTAATGATGGGCCTATCAATATAGGTGAAACGTATGACTTCCAGGAACATGGCCCGCATTGGCGGCCTTGCCGTTCTGATGGCCTCGGTGGCCGCTCCGGCTATGGCTGGCTCTTTCTATCTTCAGGAACAATCCGCGCGTGGCGCAGGCCGCGCCTATTCGGGTGAAACTGCCGATAGGGGCGTCCAGTCGATGTGGTGGAACGCCGCTTCGATTGCACGTTCGGGCCGCGAAGCGACGATGTCGCTGCACGCCATTCGTATCGACTCCGAAGCCAAGAACACCGGCTCGTATGTCACCTATACCAACCCGCAAACGGGTGCCCGCTACGACGTGCCGGTGGCCAACCCGCGCAACACCGAAGTTGATCCGGTTGAAAGCGGTCTGGTGCCGAACTTCGCCATTGCCATGCCGCTGAACGAGCGTCTGGCCGTGGGTCTGGCCGTTGCTGCGCCGTACAACTTCACCACCAAGTACGAACAAGGCTCGTTCGCACGCTATGACGCCCTGACCTCGGAAATGCGTTCGGGCGATATTGGACTGACCGCGGCCTATCAGGTCAATGACTGGCTGGACATCGGTGCCGGTGTGAACGTCGAGTACGTCAAGGCCAAGCTAACCTCGGCCATGCCGGGCTTTGCTCCAACTTTTGCCGACGGTTCGTCGTCGCTGGAAGGTGATGGCTTCGCCTATGGCTGGAATGTTGGTGCGCAGGTTCACAAGGGTAAGTGGGATCTGGGTCTGTCCTACCGTTCGGCAATCGAACACGATCTGGACGGCGACATTGTCACCACCCTGACTGGTCCACTGGCCCCGAACAGCGTGGACGCTGCCGGTACTGCAAGCTTCAACACCCCGTGGTTCGCTATGGCCTCGGTGCGTTATGCTGCAACCGACAAGCTGACCCTGAATGCCCAGATCAATCGTATCGGCTGGTCGGAATTTGATGCCATCCGCGTCAGCTTCCCGGGCGGCGGCGACGTGATCCATCAGAACTACGAAGACGTCACCACCGGCGCGATCGGTCTGGACTATGCCTACAGCGACAAGACCACCTTCCGCGCCGGTATCGGTTACGATCCGACTCCGACCACCGATGCTTTGCGTACTGCCCGTATCCCGGATTCGGACCGTACGCTGTATTCGGTCGGCGTCTCGACCGAGATCACCGACGGTATCGGCTTCGATGCAGGCATCACCTATATCGATATGGGTGAGAGCAACATGTATGATGACCGCAACTTCTATAACGGTCTGGTGACCTCGCACCTGCGTGGCGAAGTCGAAGGTTCGGCTGTGGCCTTCTCGATGGGCACCACCATCAAATTCTAAGCTCGAAGAGCTTTTGAATACGAAAACGGCGGCTCGGTAGAGCCGCCGTTTTTTGTGGTCTTGATCGAGCAAAAAAGGACGCCCCTTCAGAGGGCGTCCTTTCACTGTTTCAAGTCTTAGCTATTGCCCTTGGCAAAGTTTTTGCCGCCAGCCGCCGGACGCTTGCGCGGACGACGCTTCATGGCGCTGACCGGTTTCGGCTCAGGGGCCGAAGTGGTTTCACCGGCCATCGGATTATAGGTCGAAACCGGAGCACCCTCGCGCGGACCGCGTGCACCGCGACCCTCGCCCTTGCGGGCACGGTGCGGTTGGCCGCCCCCTTCGGGACGAACCTCGTTGCGGCGGTTGCGATTACGATTGCGCGGATTGCCCTCACCGTTACCACGGCGCGGTTCGCGCTCGGGCAGGGTAGCCTTGGCGGCAACACCGGCGGCCATGATCGAAGCGTCCAAGGCTTGCAGGGCCTTGTCGTTACGGCGATCGGTCATCGGGATCTTCTGACGGGTCACCTTTTCGATGTCCTTCAGAAGCTTCATCTCGTCGCCGGCTACGAAGCTGATGGCGGTACCCTTTTCACCGGCGCGGGCCGTACGGCCGATGCGGTGAACATAGGATTCCGGCACATAGGGCAGTTCGAAATTCACAACGTGGGTGACCTTGTCGACATCGATACCGCGCGCGGCGATGTCGGTGGCGACCAGAACGCGCAGCTTGCCGTTCTTGAAGGCCTCAAGGGCGCGCTCGCGTTGCGGCTGGCTCTTGTTACCGTGGATGGCACCGGCTTCAACGCCACCGGCTTCGAGGTAGGCGGCAACCTTGTCGGCACCGTGCTTGGTCTTGGTGAAGACGAGGCAGCGCGTATAGGACGGATCCGAGAACAACTCGGTTAGCAGGGCGCGCTTGCGGCCTTGCTCGACCCAGATCACTGATTGCTTGATGCGCTCGACAGTGGTGGCCTGCGGGGTGACCTGAACCTTGACCGGCTCTTTCAGTAGTTCGCCCGCCAGTTTACCGATCTCGTTCGGCATGGTGGCCGAGAAGAACAGGTTCTGGCGGCGGGCCGGAAGGCGGCTGACCACCTGGCGGATCGGCTTGATGAAGCCGAGGTCCAGCATCTGGTCGGCTTCGTCCAGAACGAAGATTTCGGTCGAGGACAGATCCAGCGTTTTTTGCTGGATATGGTCCAGCAGACGGCCCGGTGCAGCCACCAGAATGTCGAGACCCTGCTGCATGGCACGCTCTTGGCCGCCATACTTCACGCCGCCGAATACAACCGCGACACGGAAGCCGAGGTGCTGGCCATATTCTTTGAAGCTGTCAGCGATCTGGGTGGCCAGTTCGCGTGTCGGTGACAGGATTAGGGCGCGCGTGGTGCGCGGGCGCGGCGGGATACGATTTTCTGCGAGGCGATGCAGGATCGGCAGGGCGAATGCGGCAGTCTTGCCGGTGCCGGTCTGGGCAATGCCCAACAGGTCGGCCCCCTTCATAACATGGGGAATAGATTTGGCCTGAATAGGAGTGGGCTTTTCGTAGCCTGCTGCCTTAAGGGCCGAGAGAAGGCCTGCATTCAGGCCCAGAGATTCAAAATTGGTGTCGCTCACGTCTGTCTTTCACGAATGACGACGGACGCCAGCAGCCGTCAGGCCATGCAGCGCGCGTCGTCCGCCCATAATCCACGGGCAGGTAACGGGCGCCGCCCCGCGTGTCCGGACGACGTATGATCTTGAGGAACCGACGGCTCTACAGACAGGCCTATTCTTGGAGAAAGGCCCACACGCGCTGGAACACGACGGAAACCGCACAGTGCGGTAGCGGGCAAATGGGCCTTTATCCACAAAGAGTCAAGTTTTGCGCTAAAGCAGGTTGACGGCCAGATTGACGGCCAGTGCCAGAATGACAGTGTTGAACAGCCACGAAACAATACTGTGCAAGGTGGCAATGCGGCGCAGGCTCTGGCTGGCAATCTGCACATCGGCGGTCTGGTTGGCGACGCCGATAATCAGGGAGAAATGCAGGAAATCCCAGTAATCGGCATCCGTTTCGCCGGGGAACATCAGCCCTTGCCGGTCCTTGCCGCTTGTATTGGGGGCGTAGAACTCATGGGCGTAGCGCAGGGTGAAGATGAGTTGAACGAAGAACCACGACAGGGCGATCGTAATCAGGGTCAGGCTGGCCTCAAACGGGGTGGGCTTGCCGCCGGAAGCTGTCATGAAGACGATGACGAAAACACTGGCGGCGGCAGCCAGAAGGCTGAGGGGCAAGATGGCACTGCCTGCCTGATCCATGGCGGCGGCGCGGACACGGATGTCGTCGATGCTGCGAGCCTTGGCCATGCGGCTCACTGTCAGCAGGAGAAAGACGGCAACGCCGCTATTCCATGACGTGGCCATACGCGTTGGCCAGGTCCATTGGGCAGGCAGAAAGACCCCGATGGCGATCATTATGCAGAGGCCCAGCCAAAGGGCCGAGTGCAGACGAAACGGACGGAGCAGGATGTTCATCGGGCAATGTTACGTCAAACATGCCCGATGAACAGTCCCGACTAGGCTGTGGCGCGAGCCTGTTCCGGTGCGAGCTTGATTTCGGCAGCTTTTACCGTTTGCGGGATGATGCGGATGAAGGCCCTTAGGCTGTTGCTCCAATCCGCCAGCAGGCGTTCGGCCAGAGGTGATCGGGTGGCTGCAAAGTGAGCCTCGACCAGTTCTTTTAGACGCTCGGCGGCTTCGTGGGTCAGGGTACCGATAGCGGCCAGATCACCGTTCAGAGCCTGTTGAGCATGACCGGCTGGATCCAGCACGAACAACTCACCACCGCTCATACCGGCGGCAAGGTTCCAGCCCGTCCGGCCTAGAACAACAACGCGACCACCGGTCATGTACTCGCAGCCGTGAGCTCCGAGACCTTCGACAACGGCTTCGGCACCGGAGTTTCTGACGGCAAAGCGTTCACCGGCGGCCCCCGCTACAAACAGGCGGCCCGAGGTTGCACCATAAAGGGTGGTGTTACCGCAGACCTGTTGGTCCTCGCGCCATTGGTAGGACCGCACGCGGATTTCACCGCCCGACAGACCCTTGCCGACATAGTCGTTCACCTCGCCCGTAACATCGAGGACCAGACCCTTGGTGGCGAAGGCCCCGAAGCTCTGTCCGGCAATGCCTTCCAGCTTCAGGGTCAGGCGACCTTGCGGACCTTGCGGGCCGTATTTGCGCACGATGGCCGAGGACAGACCGGCACCGACCGTGCGCTGGGTGTTCTTCAGCGGATAGGACAGTTCCAACGTCTGGCCCGATTGCAGGAAGGATTGGGCGTCCTTCAGTACGCGGGCATCGAGGCTCTCGTCGATTTCCTTGCGATGCTTGTCGGCGAGGCGGCCCGGACGGTCCACATCCACCTTCATCAGAAGCGGGTTCAGGTCGAGGTCGTCGAGGTGAGAGCCGCCACGGCGGACCTGACGCAGCAGGTCGGTACGGCCGACGATCTCGTCAATCGTGCGGGCACCGAGGCTGGCCAGAATCTCGCGCACCTCCTCGGCGATAAAGGTGAACAGGTTGACCACCTTCTCCGGCGTGCCGGTGAACTTGGCGCGCAGACGCTCGTCCTGCGAGCAGACACCGACCGGGCAGGTGTTCGAGTGGCACTGGCGTACCATCAGGCAGCCCATGGCGATCAGGCCCGCAGTGCCGATGCCGTATTCCTCGGCACCCAGCAGGGCGGCGATAACGACGTCACGTCCGGTGCGGATACCGCCGTCGGTACGCAAGGAAACCGACGAGCGCAGGTGGTTCAGGCTGAGGACCTGATGGGCTTCGGCCAGACCGATTTCCCACGGCATGCCCGCATGCTTGATGGATGTCATCGGCGATGCACCCGTGCCGCCGTTGTGACCGGCGATCAGGATGGCGTCGGCCTTGGCCTTGGCCACGCCCGATGCAATCGCGCCGATACCGGTCGAGGAGACCAGTTTCACCGTGACCTTGGCATCGGGGTTGATGGCCTTCAGGTCGTAGATGAGCTGGGCCAGATCCTCGATGGAATAGATGTCGTGGTGTGGCGGCGGCGAGATCAGGGTGGTGCCGGGGACCGCATGGCGCATCTTGCCGATGAACTCGGTGACCTTGAAGCCGGGCAGCTGGCCACCCTCGCCGGGCTTGGCACCCTGGGCGACCTTGATCTCGATCTCGCGGCACTGGTTCAGGTATTCGGCGGTGACACCGAAGCGACCCGAAGCCACCTGCTTGACGGTCGAGTTGGCGTTGTCGCCGTTCGGGCGCGGCACATAGCGGGCGGGGTCTTCACCACCTTCACCCGATACGGCGCGCGCGCCCATGCGGTTCATGGCGATGTTCAGGGTTTCGTGAGCTTCCGGTGACAGGGCACCCAGCGACATGGCCTGTGACAGGAAGCGTTTGCGGATGTCCGAAACGCTTTCGACCTCGTGAAGTTGGACGGGCTTCAGCCCTTCCTTGAAGTCGAGCAGGTCACGAAGTGACAGGTCCGCCTGTTCTGCGACAGCGGCGCTATATTGCTTGAAGCGCTTATAATCGCCACGGTTCGTCGCATCCTGAAGCAGGTGGATGGTCTTGGCGTCGTGGCCATGCGCCTCGCCGCCCGCACGGATGCGGAACAAGCCGCCCATGGACGGAGACGGCACGGCATCATTGCCGAATGCCGCCGTGTGACGTTGCAGGGCGGCGCGTTCCAGACCGGCCAGACCGATGCCCGAGATGCGCGACGAGGCGTTGGGGAAGAACTCTGCGGCCAAGGCGCGTGACAGGCCCAGAATCTCGAACTCGCACCCGCCGCGATAGGCGGACATGATCGAGATACCCTTGCGGGCCAGGACCTTGAGCAGGCCGGCCTCGATGCCCTTCTTGTAGTTCAGGCAGGCGTCCTTGAGGGTCAGGCCCTGATAGAAGCCGCGGTCCAGACGTTCCTGGAAGAGTTCCTGAGCCAGCCACGGGTTAACCGCGGTGGCACCGACACCGACCAGAACGGCGAAGGCGTGCGGGTCCAGGGTCTCTGCCGAACGGACGACGATGGAGCAGTATGTGCGCAGGCCAGCATCGGTCAGGCGCAGGTGGACGCCCGATGTCGCAAGGATCATTGGCGCGGCCAGACGGTCCTCACCGATGTTCTCGTCTGTCAGGACGATCAGGGTAGAGCCCGCGCGTGCGGCAGCCTCGGCTTCGTCACGGATGCGGTTCAGCGCGGCACGCAGACCGGCACCGGCCTCTTCACCTTGCTTGGGCAGCGGATAGGTGCAGTCGATGACCGTGGTCGAGCCATCGGCGACAACGCCCAGCAGGCGATCATACATGCCGGTGGTCAGGACCGGACTGTCGAGGATGAACACATCGGTCTGGGCCTCGTCATGGGCCAGAATATTGCCGAGGTTCTTGAAGCGGGTTTTCAGGCTCATGGCCCCCGCTTCGCGCAAGGGGTCGATGGGCGGGTTGGTGACCTGAGAGAAGTTCTGGCGGAAATAGTGCGCCAGTGGACGCGGCAGCGACGACAGCACAGCCGGCGGCGCATCGTCACCCATGGAGCCGACAGCTTCCTTGCCGTCGCGCACCAGTGCGTCCAGCAGCAGGTCGCAGTCCTCGCGGCTGAAACCGGCGGCGATCTGGCGGCGGATCAGGGCATCGCCCGTGGCGGCGCGTGGCTCGGGACCGGGGCCGATCAGCGGCTCCAGATCGACCATGTTGCCGAGCCAGTCCTTATACGGATGGGCGGCGGCCAGAGCATCGACGGCTTCGTGCTCGTCATAGACACGGCCGGTCTTCAGATCGACAGCGATCAGCTTGCCAGGGCCGATGTGCAGGCGGCGCTTTACGCGGCCTTCCGGCAGAGGCACCAGACCAGCCTCGGACCCTGCCAGCAGCAGGCCATCGACGGTTTCCACCGCCCGCAGCGGGCGCAAACCGTTGCGGTCCTTACCGGCCACGACCCAGCGGCCATCGACGGCGCACAGGGCGGCGGGGCCGTCCCATGGCTCGATGACGGCATTGCAGTAGGCATAGAGGGCGCGGTGTTCGGCCTTCATCATCATGTCGTCTGACGACCAGGCTTCGGGTACCAGTAAGGCCTTGGCCATGGGCGCAGGACGACCGGCGCGCACCAGCAGCTCGAACACATTGTCCAGCGCCGCCGAGTCCGAACCGCCCGCTTGAACCACAGGCTTTACCTCGTTGTCGCGATCGCCGAAGGCCGAGGCGGCCATGCGGATCTCGTGCGACTTCATCCAGTTGAGGTTGCCGTGCAGGGTGTTGATCTCGCCATTGTGGGCGAGGGTGCGGAACGGCTGTGCCAGTTTCCATTCAGGGAAGGTGTTGGTCGAATAGCGCTGATGGAACAGGGCATAGCCCGAGGCGACCGTTGGGTCGGTCAGGTCGATATAGAGCTGGCCCAGCAGTTCGGCGCGGACCATGCCCTTATAGACAATCGAGCGCGCAGACAGCGAGCAGACATAGAAACCGCCCAGACCCGACTTGGTGACGGCGGCCTCGATGCGGCGACGGCACAGATACAGTTCGCGTTCCAGCGTCTCGCCATTGGCGTCGGCCCTCCACAGCGATTCCGGTGCCGCCAGCATGATCTGTTCGATCTCGGGGCGGGTCTGTTCGGCGCGGGTGCCAACGACCGACAAGTCCAGCGGAGCCTGACGCCAGCCATAGATATAGAAGCCCGAGCGGATGGCCTCGGCCTCGACAATGGCGCGAGCGCGGTCCTGTGCACCCAGATCGGTACGCGGCAGGAAGATTTGCCCGACGACGACGGGGCCGGAGCGAAGGGTCTGGCCGACCGCCTTCACCTGTGCGGCAAAGAAATCCTGCGGGATTTCGATCATGATGCCCGCGCCGTCGCCGGACAGGCCATCGGCATCGACCGCGCCACGGTGGGCGACGGCCTTTAGCGACTGGATGGCCATGTCCACAACCTCGCGGCGCGGCTTGCCGTCGATGGCGCAGACAAGGCCGACGCCACAGGCATCGCGCTCGGAGTTTGGATCATAGGAGCCGGCGGCGACCAGTTGCGCGCGGGCGGCTTCGTAATGTTCCAGCCAGTTTGGGTTCGTATCTTGGCTCATGCTGCGGCTTCCTCGGTACGCGCGCGCAGATAGCGGTCGATTTCGGCAGCGGCATCCTGACCGTCGCGCACGGCCCAGACGACGAGGGAAGCGCCGCGAACGGCGTCCCCTGCAGCGAACACGCCCTCCAGGCTGGTAGCGAAACCGCCACGGGCCACTTGAATGGTGTTCCAGCGGGACATCGCGAGCGAGGCGTCCATCTGCTCTGCGAAGTTTTCAGGCTCGAAGCCGAGTGCCTCGATCACCAGTTCGGCAGCGATGTCGAAGTCGCTGTCGGCAACAGGCACGATCTCGCGGCGGCCATTAGCACCGGCTTCGCTCAGGGCCATGCGCTGGGCGCGGACGGCATTGACCGTATCGCCTTTGGACATGAGGGCCTTGGGCGCGGCCAGCCATTCGAAGGTGACGCCTTCTTCCTCGGCGTTCTGCACCTCGCGGGCGCTGCCCGGCATATTGGCGCGGTCACGGCGATAGAGGCAGGTGACGCGGGTTGCACCCTGACGGATTGCGGTACGTACGCAGTCCATTGCGGTGTCGCCGCCACCGACGACCACAATGTTTTTGCCCTTTGCGGTATCGGCTTGCACCGCATCGCCCAGATCGCGCTTGTTCTGGGCGATCAGGTAATCAAGCGCAGGCAGGGCATCATCGGGGCCACAACCGAGGATCGACAGACGGCGGGCCTGATAGACGCCCATAGCCAGCAGCACGGCATCATGCTTGTTGCGCAAGGCGTCCATGCTGATGTCGGTGCCGACCGAGGTATTGAGTACAAACTGGACACCGCCCTCGACCAGACGATCAATCCGGCGCTGGACGATATGTTTCTCCAGCTTGAAGCCGGGGATGCCATACATCAGAAGCCCGCCCGCGCGGTCGTGGCGGTCATAAATGGTGACCTGATAGCCTGCGCTACGCAGACGATCGGCGGAGGCAAGGCCAGCGGGCCCCGCCCCCACGATGGCGACCGACTGGTCCCGTTCCGCCAGCGGACGGATCGGTTCGACCCAGCCGTTTTCAAACGCCTGATCGGCGATCCAAGCCTCGACCGAACCGATGGTCACGCCGTCCCAGCCCGATTGCTGAAGCGTACACGCGCCTTCGCACAGGCGGTCCTGCGGGCAGATGCGGCCACAGATTTCCGGCATGGTTGAGGTCAGGCTGGCGGTCTTCCACGCTTCGCGCAGATCGCCGTCTGCCGACAGGGCGAGCCAGTCTGGAATGTTGTTCTGCAAAGGGCAGGCGTTCTGGCAGAAGGGCACGCCGCAATCGGTGCAGCGCGAGGCCTGTTTCTGGCCGGTTTCGAGTGTCGGTTTAAGCGTGATCTCGTCAAAGGACTGCACACGAGACTGGGCCGACGACTTATCCAGTCGCCGCGCTTCGATCAGAAAACCACCAGGGTTTGAACGTCCACCTTTTTGCATATGCTCACTTTGACTCCCGATGAAGCGAACGGCAAATATTTTTCTTATTGGTGATTAAATATATCTAGCGTGCAATTATTTATTGCGCATTTAAGCATAAAGTCGATGTTTTTTGTCTATGCAAATATTGCATCGCGGCATAAATATTCAGTCTAGTTGAGAGTGTGTCGCAATTGTTGATGGCGCAGGTGGAAGGCGTGCGCGCGCATTGCGGAACAGAGTTCTTCCGGCGGGGTTCAATCTCCCATGCATCTCAGGGAGGAGCTGTCATGGCGAGGGTTGAACGCGGTGCGGGCGTTGGAAGCATCCTGATACGAATTCTGGGCGTCGTGATTGCCATCATCGGGCTGACGCTGGTGATTGGCGGTATCCAGTTGGCGATACTGGGCGGGTCTTATTACTACCTGCTGACCGGTGCCCTGATGGTGGTCAGTGGTGTCCTGCTGTTCATGCGAAATATAACAGGCGCGTGGCTGTATGTGCTGATTGTGATCGGCACCGTGGCTTGGGCGATCTGGGAGGTCGGCCTGAACGGCTGGGCGTTGGTGCCGCGTGTGATTGCGCCGCTGGTGCTGTTGGTACCGGTCATCTTCGCCCTCGGTGGATTGAAACGCGAGCGCGGCGGACTGACTGTGTTGGGCGGTTTTGGAGCCCTCGCCGTGGTTTGTATCCTTGGCGGTGTGATTGTTGGATTTGCCAATCGGGCAAGCATTACCCATCCCGTACCGGCAGCCGGTCAGGATATGATCGGTGATCCCGCTGTGTTGAAGGTCAATAGTGACTGGCCCGCATGGGGCGGTTCGGAGAGTGCACAACGCTATTCGCCATTGACGCAGATCACTCGCGAGAATGTGGGCAAGCTGGAACGGGCATGGATGTTCCGCACGGGCGACCTGCCTGAAGAACGCTGGGGGGCGGAAACCACGCCGCTCAAGATCGGTGATACCCTTTATCTTTGCTCGGCGCGTAACCGCCTGTTTGCCGTTGATGCTGCAAGCGGTGAGCAAAAATGGACCTATGATCCCAAGGTTTCTGACGATCAGATTCCCTATACGGCGGCCTGTCGCGGCGTAGCCCACTATCAGATGCCCAATGTCGATGCGGGCCAGCCCTGTGCCTCGCGCATTATCGAAGGCACGCTGGATGGTCGCCTGATTGCGGTCGATGCCCGCAACGGCCAGCCCTGTCAGGACTTTGGCCAGAACGGCGCTGTCAACATCAAGCACGGCATGGGCGATCCCTATCCCGGCATGGTGTCGATTACCTCGGCCCCTGTGATTGTGCGCGGCATTGTGGTGACGGGCCATCAGGTTCTGGATGGCCAGCGCCGCTGGAATGCTTCGGGTGTTATTCAGGGCTTTGATGCCGTGACGGGGGCTGTGCGTTTTGCATGGGACATGATGCGTCCCGAAACCACGACCCTGCCGCCGGAAGGCCAGACCTACACGCCGGGCACGCCCAATATGTGGACCACGGCCACGGCGGACGAAGCCTTGGGGTTGGTCTTCCTGCCGATGGGTAATTCGGCGGCTGACTATTATTCCGGCACCCGTCGTCCGGCAGAGAACGAATACTCGACCTCGCTGGTGGCGCTGGATGTGACCACGGGCAAGCCGCGCTGGCACTACCAGACCGTCCATAAGGATGTGTGGGACTATGACCTTGGCTCGCAGGCGACGCTGGTCGATATGCCTATGAACGGGACCATGGTTCCGGCTGTGATCCTGCCGTCCAAACAGGGTGACATCTATGTGCTGGACCGCCGGACGGGCCAACCGCTGCACGAGGTTGAAAACATCAAGGTGCCGCAGGGCGGTGTTGAACCGGAACAGCGCACACCAACCCAGCCGACCTCGAAATTCCACACCCTGCGCAAGGCCGATCTGACCGAGCGCGATATGTGGGGCATGTCGCCGATTGACCAGATGTTCTGTCGTATCCAGTTCCGTCAGGCGGCTTATGAAGGCTTCTTCACGCCGCCGACGGCAGATCGCCATTACATCCAGTATCCGGGCTATAATGGCGGTTCGGACTGGGGCGGTGTGGCGGTTGATCCGGTGCGCGGTGTGATCGTGGCCAACTATAACGATATGCCTAACCACAATATTCTGGTGCCGCGTGCCGAGGCCGACAAACGCGGTTGGTTCCCGCGTGATGACCCCCGCTATATCGAGCGCGAGAAAGAAGCGGCCAATCGTGGTGGTAACCTGTCCAAGTCCAAGGCCGAGGGGGCAGGCGATCCGCAAACGGGTGTGCCCTATGCCATCGACGTCAATGCCGGTTGGCGGGTAAAGTTCACCGGCCTGTTGTGCAAACAGCCGCCCTATGGTGGCATCCGCACTATTGATCTGCGCACGGGACGCACCTTTTGGGATCGTCCGTTTGGTACGGCGCGCAAGAATGGCCCGTTCGGCATCCCGTCCATGTTGCCGGTTGAAATCGGTACGCCGAACAACGGCGGCTCGGTTGTCACGGCAGGCGGTCTGATCTTCATCGCTGCGGCGACCGACGATCTGATCCGAGCCATCGACATCGAGACGGGCAAGACTGTCTGGCAGGACGTGCTGCCCGCCGGTGGTCAGGCCAATCCGATGATCTATGAGCAGAATGGCCGCCAGTACTTAGTCATCATGGCCGGTGGTCACCACTTCATGGAGACACCACGCGGTGACTATGTGATTGCTTATGCTCTGCCACAGCGGGGTTGAGCATAAGCTTGATACTTGCCCCTATCGCCCTATCGGGCTGCTTGAGGGGCGTTAAGGTGCGAACATGGGAAAGGCCGGAGTTTTGCTCCGGCCTTTTTCTGTGGTGTCCGAGATTACGGGCGGGTCTGGCCTTGGCCTCGGACCACATATTTGAAGGTGGTCAGCTGCTCGGCACCGACGGGGCCGCGGGCGTGCATGCGGCCTGTGGCGATACCGATCTCGCCGCCGAAGCCGAACTCGCCGCCGTCGGCATATTGGGTCGAGGCGTTGTGGACGACGATGGCGCTGTCCACGCGGTTCAGGAATGTTGCAGCGGCGTCGAGGTCATCGGTGATGATCGCCTCGGTATGGCCCGAACCATAGGTTTCGATGTGCCTGATGGCGTGGTCGATATTGTCGACGATGCCTACCGTAATCACAGGTGCGAGGTATTCGGTGGACCAATCCTCGTTGGACGCCGGGACCATTTCAGGGACGATGGCACGGGCCTTCTCGCCTCCGCGCAACTCGCAGCCCTTGGCCGACAGGTCTGCTGCAATCAGCGGAAGCAGTTCAGGAGCTACGGACTCGTCGATCAGCAGGGTTTCGGTCGCGCCGCACACCGAGACGCGGCGCATCTTGGCGTTCACGACCACTGCGCGGGCCATGTCGGCATTGGCACCGGAGTGGACATAGGTGTGGTTCATGCCCTCCAGATGCGAAAGTACTGCCACACGTGCCTCGGCCTGCACGCGGCCAACGAGGCTCTTGCCGCCACGCGGAACGATCAGGTCGATAGTGCCCTCAAGTCCCGACAGCATGAGGCCGACAGCAGCGCGATCCGGCGTATCGACCAACTGTACTGCGTCCGCGGGCAGACCCGCTTCGACCAGTGCCTCGCCGATGATGGCAGCAATCGCTAGTGACGACTGAAGGCAGTCCGAACCACAGCGCAGTATCGCCGCATTGCCCGAGCGGATGCACAGGGCGGCGGCATCGGCGGTCACATTGGGGCGGCTCTCGTAAATGATACCCAGCACACCGATGGGGGTGCGAACGCGGGCAATATCCAGCCCGTTGACGGGCGCAGTCCAGCGTTCGGTCTCGACGCCCAGCGGGTCTTGAACCTCTGCGATGATCTCGACCGCAGAGGCTATGCCTTCGACGCGGTCGGGGTTCAACGCCAGCCGGTCCAGCAGGGCTTCGGTCATGCCATTGGCGCGACCGGCGTCGATGTCGCGCTGATTGGCGGCAAGGATGGCATCGGCATTGTGGCGCAGCTTGTTCGCCAGCAGGCGCAGCGCCTTGGTGCGGGCCTCGCTTGAGGCTTCGCGTAATAGACGGGCGGCATTACGGGCGCGCTGGCCCCGCGCCAGCATGGCGGTGGTCAGGTCGCTCATTACAGTTCCAGAACTAGATCGTTGCGATGGACGACGACCGACGGGCCGCGATAGCCGATCAGCTTTTCGATATCGTCCGAATGCTGGCCCTTGATGCGGGCCACATCGTCATGCGGATAGTTGATCAGGCCGACGCCCAGACGGGTGCCGGTGAGATCGAGCAGTCGCACACTGTCGCCTTTTTCAAACCGGCCTGACAGTTTGACCACACCAGATGGCAAGAGGCTCTTACCCGCCCGCAAAGCGCGCACGGCACCGTCATCCAGCGTCAGGCTTCCGGCAGGATCAACACTTCCGGCGATCCACTGTTTCCAAGCCGCCAGAGGTGTGGACGAGGCGTGGAACAAGGTGGACCTGGCCCCGTCTCGCACGGCCTTGATGGGGTGGCGTTGCAGACCAGACGCAATCAGGGTGGCACATCCGGCAGAGCCTGCGATCTGCACAGCGGCCAGCTTGGTGGCCATGCCGCCCGTGCCGACGCCTGCATCGCTATTGGCTCCTGTACCCATGGCCAAAATCTCGGTGGTCAGGCGTTCAATGACGGAAAGGTGCTTGGCGTCAGGATCGCGGCGCGGGTCGGCGGTATAGAGACCGTCCACATCGCTGAGCAGGACCAGCAGATCGGCCTGAACCAGTTGCGCGGTGCGGGCGGCTAGACGGTCATTGTCGCCGTAACGAATTTCCTCGGTGGTGACGGTGTCGTTCTCGTTGACCACAGGGATGATGCCATGGGCCAACAGCGCCTGTGCGGTGGCGCGTGCATTCAGCCAGCGACGGCGCCGCTCGGTATCGTCACGCGTCAAAAGGATTTGGCCGGCCATCAGGTCATGGGGGGCCAGCGCTTCTTCCCATGCTTTCATCAGCAGGCTCTGGCCGACGGCGGCGGCGGCCTGTTTATCGGCCAGCTTGCGCGGGTCAGTCTGGATGCGGGCACGGCCAAGGGCCACGGCACCGGACGAGACGATAATGATCTCGCGGCCTTCGTGTCTGAGGTCGGCAATGTCCTCGGCCAAGGCGGCCAGCCATGCACGGTTGCCCTCCTTGCGGCGGGCATCAAACAGCAGGGACGAGCCAATCTTGAGCACGATCTTGCGGGCCTGATCGAAGCCAGCCTGTGGCGACGTCGCGCCCGTGGCGGGAGTGGAGGTCAGGTCGGAACGGATATCAGCGGTCAGGGTCACGCTTAATGACTAATGCCGAAGCATCTTCGCGTCATCACCCTTGGAGTGATAAATTTTCAGATCGTGATCATAAAAAACGCCCGACAAAGAAGATTTGCCGGGCGTTAAGTTTTTGGTTGGCTGTGAAGGCCTAGTTGTCTTGCGTCCAGCTACCACCCAGTGCCTTGAACAGGGTGACCTGTGCATTGGCAACTGACTGTTCTGAACCGGCCAGAGCTGCATCGGCACCGGCAAGGGTGCGTTCGGCATCCAGTACGCTGAGGAAGTTGTCGGCACCGGCGTCGAAACGCAGGCGCGACAACTCGGCGGCACGCTTGGCCTGATCGCGGGCGGTGCGCAGGGCACGTTGGCGATCCAGTTCGTTGGCATAGGCCGACAGCGCGGTTTCGGTTTCCTGAAGCGCGGTCAGAACCGTCTGGTCATAATCGGCCAGAGCGGCATCGGCGAGTGCACCGGCCTGTTTGATACGGGCGCGGGCGGCGAATACGTTCGGTAAGGACCACGAGATCAGCGGGCCGACCGAGAAGCGGAAATTCTCGTCATTGCCCAGATCGGATGAATCCAGCGCCGTTGAACCCAGCGATCCGCCCAGACGGATGGACGGGAACATGCCGGCAGTGGCCACATTCACACGCGCACCGGCGGCGGCCAGCTTGGCCTCGGCCTGACGGATGTCGGGGCGACGGGCCAGAAGGGCCGCACCGTCACCCACCGGGATCGGCTGCGACAACTGCGGTGTGGTGTTGCAGGCCTTGGCCGCTTCGCTGGCCTCGGCGGGCGTGCGGCCCGTCAGGGTGGCGAGACGGAAAAGAGCCGCATCACGGGCAGCGCGCAGAGGCGGCAGGGTGGCGCGGGTTTGCTCCAGGGCCGCACGGGCGCGGGCCACATCCAGACCATTGCCTGAACCGGCATTGAGCAGGTTCAGGGTCAGATCGGCTGTCTGGCCTTGCAGACCGATATTGCGCTCGGCGACCGCCACCTGTGCGTTGAGGGCGCAGGTATCGGCATAGGCGCGGGCGGTTTCGGCCACCACGGTCACCCTCACAACCTCCAGCGCCGCCTCGGCAGCACGGTGGTCGGCGCGGGCGGCGCGGATGGTGGACTCTACGCGACCGAACAGGTCGATCTCGTAGGACATGTCCAGACCGACATCATAGGTGTCGACTTCCGGCAGTTCGGCACCACCAGCAGCCGGATTGGTGATGGTCGAGGACTGGCTACGATTGGCTGCCCCCGTCACCGTCGTGGATGGCAGACGGTTTGAGCGGGCTTCCGACAGCGAGGCGCGAACAGCACGCAGATTGGCGGCTGCCGCTTCAAGCTGGTTGTTCTCGGCCAGTGCCTGTTCGATCAGGCCGTCCAGAACAGGATCGTTATACAGACGCCACCAGTCGCCCTGTACTGCTGCGGTCGAAACCGCAGCAGACTGGGAGCCGATGAAATCGCCTTGTGATGAAACCGGTGTGGTCGGGACCACAGGCTTGGGACTAACAGCACAGGCTGCCAGCAGGGCTGCCGAACCGGCGGCCACCATCAGGTTGCGAAGTTTAGCAGACATTATGCATCTCCCGGACGCGGAACAGCCGGAGCCGGATCCGTATCATTGGGGTCAAAAGGATCGTGCGGGGTCGAGCCGAAGGTGGTTGGCAGCTGACGTTCCTTTTGCGGACCCTGGGGCAGTTTGCCTGCGAGCCAGCGACACACGACATAGAAGACCGGCGTGAAGATCAGACCAAAGATCGTCACACCAATCATGCCCGACACCACGGAGATGCCCAGCGATTGACGCATCTCGGCGCCCGGACCGGTGGCCACAGCCAGCGGCAGAACACCGAAGATGAAGGCGAACGAGGTCATCAGGATCGGACGCAGACGCTGGCGAGCAGCCTGAACGGCGGCGTCGAAGCGATTGAGGCCTTCCTCGTCCTCGGCCTGTTTGGCGAACTCGACGATCAGAATGGCGTTCTTGGCGGCCAGACCGACAAGCACGACCAGACCCACCTGAACAAGAATGTTGTTATCCAGCCCCATCAGGTTCACCCCGAGCAGGGCGGCCAGAATACACATCGGCACGATCAGGATAACGGCCAGAGGCAGGGTGAAGGCTTCGTACTGGGCCGCCAGCACGAGGAACACGAACACCACAGCCAGCACGAAGATCATCACAGCCGAAGAACCGGCGGCTTTTTCCTGGAAGGCCATTTCGGTCCATTCGTAACCGAAACCGCTCGGCAGGGTCTGCTCGGCCAGACCTTCCATGAAGGTCAGGGCCTGCCCCGAGGAAATACCCGGTGCCGCCTGACCCTGAAGCTCGGTAGCTGGGAACAGGTTGTAACGTACCACACGCGACGGGCCCGAAGACTCGTACAGGTTGGCTACGGCACCCACCGGCACCATGGCACCCGAGTTGGCGCGTACCTTCAGGTTGGCGATGTCGGAGATGTCATCGCGATACATCGGTTCTGCCTGTGCCGTCACACGGAAGGTGCGGCCCAGATAGTTGAAGTCGTTGACGTAGCTGGAACCCAGATAGATGCCCAGGGTACCGAACACCTGAGAAGGCTGGACGCCCATCATCAGAGCCTTGTCGCGGTCAACATCGGCGCTGATACGCGGCGAGCCGGTATTGTACATCGAGAAGACTTGCTGGACGTCGTTCGGGTTTTGCGCGGCGGCACCCATCATGGCGAAGGTTGCGCCTTCAAGGGCCTTGTAGCCTGCGCCCGAACGGTCCTGGATCATCATCTTGAAGCCGCCATTACCCATGCCCTGAACAGGCGGGGGTGACAGCATGAAGATTTGCGCATCCTGGATCTGGGCGGCGGCACCCGTCAGGGCACCGGCCAAAGCCGCAGCGGCCTGATCCTTCTTCGGACGGTCGTCCCAATCCTTCAGCTTGATGAACATTGTGGCCGAGTTGGAGCTTAGCGAGAAGCTGGAGCCGTCAAGGCCGGCCAGAGCCGCCACTTCGGCAACATTCTCGTTGCCGTTGATGATGGTCAGGGCGCGGTCCAGAACAGTCGAGGTGCGTTCCAGAGAGGCACCAGCCGGAAGCTGGATAACGCCGATCAGGACCCCTTGGTCTTGCTCGGGAATAAAGCCCGAGGGCGTATCCACCAGACGCCAGCCTGTCAGGGCCAGAAGGCCCACATAGACGGCCAGAACCACAGCCACCATACGGACCAGACGGGCCGTCAGGGCGCCGAAGCGATCCGACAGCCAGTCAAAACCGGTGTTGAACTTGTTTCCGGCCCAGCCGACATAATAACCAACAGTGCCCAGTACACCCTTCTTGCGGGAGGCGTGTTCATCGTGGGCCTTGTGCGGCTTGAGCAGCAGAGCAGCCATAGCCGGAGACAGGGTCAGCGACAGAAGCAGCGAGATCAGGGTGGCTGTGGCAATGGTCACAGCGAACTGACGATAGAAGATGCCCGGAATACCCGGCATGAAGGCGGTCGGCACGAACACGGCGGTCAGCACCAGCGAGATGGCCACCAGAGCGCCCGAAACCTCGGCCATCGAGCGATAGGCTGCCTCACGCGGGGTCAGGCCCTCACGGATATAGCGTTCGACGTTTTCGACCACGATGATGGCATCGTCCACGACGATACCCACGGCCAGAACCAGTGCGAACAGCGACAGCGAGTTGATCGAGTAGCCAAGGCCCAACAGCACCGCGAAGGTACCCACCAGCGCCACCGGAATAGCCGCCACCGGAATGATGGCCGCACGCCAGGTTTGCAGGAAGACCAGCACCACAATCGCCACCAGAATGACGGCTTCGAACACGGTGTGGATCACCGAGTCCACCGAGGCCTGAACGAACTCGGTCGGGTTGTAGGGGATGGTATAGTGGACGCCCGGCGGGAAGTCCTTGGCGATTTCGTCCAGTTCGGCCTGCACCAGCTTGGCTGCGGAGAGCGAGTTGGCCCCCGGTTGCTGGATGATACCCATACCCACGCCCGGCTTGCCGTCGAAGGTGGCGTTGACGCCATAGTCCTGCGGGCCGATTTCAATACGGGCCACATCGGACAGGCGGGTGACGCGACCTTGTGCATCGGTGCGCAGGACGACCTGACCAAATTCTTCAGGCGTTTTCAGGCGGCCCTGAAGGTCGATCGGGGTCTGGAACTGGGCCGGATTTTCTGGATAGGGAGCCTGACCCAGCGAGCCACCGGCAGCCTGGATATTCTGGGCTTGCAATGCGCCCACAATGTCCTGTGCCGAAAGGTTGCGTGCAGCAGCCTTGGTCGGATCGATCCAGATACGCATGGCATAATTGCCGCTACCGAACACCTGAACCGAGCCTACACCGTCGATACGCAACAGGCGGTCACGCACGGTCGAGTTGGCAAGGTTACCGATATAGGTGGTGTCGATAGCCGGATCGTCGGAAACAATGGCGGCCAGCATCAGGAAGCCACTGGAAGCCTTGTTCACCATGACGCCCGAACGACGCACTTCTTCGGGCAGGCGCATTTCGGCCAGAGCCACACGGTTCTGGACCAGAACCTGCGCGGTATCGAGGTCGGTGCCCGGCTCGAAGGTCACAGTCACGGAAACTGCGCCGTCTGCCGTCGAAGACGAGGACATGTAAAGCATGCCTTCGACGCCGTTCACTTCTTGCTCGATCGGCGCAGCTACGGTTTCGGCGAGTGTCTCGGCAGAGGCACCCGGATAGGCCGTATTGATGGTGATGGTCGGTGGTGCAATGTCGGGATACTGCGCCAGTGGAAGGTTCGGATAGGCAAACGCCCCCACCAGTGTGATGAAGGTGGCGATAACGATCGCGAAGATCGGCCTATCGATGAAAAAGCGGGAGAAATTCATAACTTGTGTTTCCGGCCTTTAAGCCTCGCTTTCATCAACCTGCGTTGACGAAGGTGGCGGAGGAGGCCGTCGACGCAGCAGTCGTCGGGGCCGGGTTGGCAGCGGCATCGGAAGGTTTGATCTCGCCGTTCTGGGCGGTGACCTTCTGGCCTGGACGGGCGCGTTGCTGGCCATTGATAATGACGCGATCATCCGGCGTCAGACCCGTGCGCACGACACGCAGGCCGCTAACGACCGGGCCCAGCTGGACCGGCTTGGCACCGACGGTGCCGTCCTTGGCAACCGTGTAGACCAGACGGCGCGGGCCATCGGCAATGATGGCCGAATCCGGAATCAGCATGGCTTGGTACGCAGCAGCACCGGCCAGTTGGGCATGGCCGAACATGCCCGGCTTCAGGAAGCCATTGGCATTGGGAACCACGGCACGCAGACGGATCGTGCCCGAGGCCGGATCAATGGCGTTGTCGGTGAAGTCGAGCGTACCGGCATGGGTGAACTCGGTTTCGTCCTGCAAGCGCACCTTGATCGGCACAGCCCCCTTGGCGGATTCGCGCTGGTATTTCAGGGCGGTCGCTTCGGAACCGTCAAAGACGAAATAGATCGGCGAGCTTGAGACGATCGTCGTCAGGATGTCGCCGGCCGAGGAACCGCCACCGATCAGGTTGCCCGGATCGACGCGGCGGTCGGATACGCGACCTGAAATCGGTGCGGTAACGCGGGTGAATTCGAGGTCTAGCGTACGGGCGCGGATGGCGGCATTGGCGGCGGCCAGTGCGGCATCTGCGGTCTGCACAGCAGCCTTCTTGGCGTCGAACTCGGCTTGCGAGACGGCTTGCGAGCTGAGCAGGGTTTCGGCGCGGGCCAGATCGGCCTTGGCCAGAGCGGACTGGGCCTGAGCCTGTGCCAGTTGGGCGCGGGCGCTGGCCAGTGCAGCCTGGGCAGGGCGCGGGTCCAGAGTGAACAGCAACTGGCCCTGACGGACATAGTCACCGTCTTTGAAATGGACCTGCTGGATGTAGCCGCCTACGCGCGCACGGACATCGACATTACGGGTGGCTTCAAACCGGCCGGTGAACTCGTCCCAGTCAACAACCTGTTGTGACAAAGCGGTCGCAACTGTGACAGGCGGTGCGCCTTGGGCCGGCGCTTCCTGACCTTTTGAGCAGCCATAGAGGGCTGCTGTCGCTAGGACAGACGCCACTGCGATCTTAACCGTGCGCATCGGCACAATCTCCTGGGGTATAAACTCGAGTTTTTGACTGAACGCGCGAAAAAGGGAGGAGGCACCCAGTCAACAGGTGTGGACTTAAAGCGTAGACATACAAGCCTTGTCAACAGCTGATGACAAAGCCATACTGTGACACTTGTTCCAGTGAGCCACGCGTTGAATTCTGAAGTTAAACATCGCTCGCGCAATGCGGTTGCAACGCGACAGGCCATACTCGATGCGGCCCGCACGCGTTTTATGGCGCATTCCTACGAAGACGTGGGCATGCGTGATGTTGCGCGTGATGTGGGCGTGGATGCGGCTTTGGTCTCGCGCTATTTCGGCGGCAAGGAAGATCTGTTCATCGAAGTGCTGGACAGCTGCAAGAACAAGCGCAACCTGATGGACGGTGATCGCAGCTCGTTCGGCGAGCGTGTGGCGCATGAAATCATTCTTGGTCCGGCCGAGGATGACGAGAGCGCGGGCTTTAGCGGCCTGTTGATCCTGCTGCGCTCGATCGGTTCGTCCAAGGCGATGGATATTGTCCACCGCACATCCAATGCCAACTTCTTCGAGCCTCTGACCGAATGGCTTGGCGGTCCCTATGCGGCGGGACGTGCGCGTCTGGTGGCGGGCATGATTATGGGCGTGGCCATCAGTCGTGAAATGACCGACGGTTATTCGATCGTGCCCGAAGAAGACCGACGGGCGATGGTAAAACGTTTCGGGGCCATTCTTCAGGCCGAGGTCGATGCCCAATAAAAAAGGCGGATCCATATGGATCCGCCTTTTCTTTTGTCCGGCTTAGACGCGCTTAGGCCCAATGCATCGGCACATGGCGGGCAGCCGCCCAGTGGATGGCGCGGATGGCATCGACAACCGCACGGGTGGCCGCTTCGGTGCCCAGTTCGCCGCCCAGATCACGGGTGACCTGATTGGAGGCCTGAACCGCCGCCACGGCCGCCTCGATGCTGTCTGCCTCGTCTTCCAGCTGGAAGCTGTGGCGCAGCATCATGGCTGCCGACAGGATGGTTCCGATCGGGTTAGCCTTGTCCTGTCCTGCAATATCGGGCGCAGAACCATGGATTGGTTCGAACAGGCCCGGACCGTCCGAGCCCAGAGAGGCCGAGGGCAACAGACCGATAGAGCCGCCCAGCACCGAGATTTCATCCGACAGGATGTCACCGAACATGTTCTCGGTCAGGATGACGTCATAGTCTCGCGGGCGCAGGATCAGGTGCATGGCGGCGGAATCCACCAAGGCATGTTCCAGCGTCACATTGGGGAATTCTTCGGCATGGATGCGGGTGACGGTTTCGCGCCACAGGCGCGAGGTTTCCATCACATTGGCCTTGTCCACCGAGGTGACTTTGCCGCGACGCTGCTCGGCGGCCTTGAAGGCGGCGCGAGTGACGCGTTCGATTTCCTCGACCGTGTAGGTGCACAGGTCGGAGGCCGAGGTGTCGGTGCGGGTGCGTTCACCGAAATAGACGCCGCCGGTCAGTTCGCGGAACACCAGCAGGTCTGTGCCCTCGACGATCTCGCGCTTCAGGGGCGAGCGATGCGACAGGGCCGGAGACACCTGCAACGGGCGCAGATTGGCAAACAGGCCCATGGCTTTGCGGATGGTCAGCAGGCCCTGTTCGGGGCGAACCGGTTTGCCGTCATATTTGGGATCACCGACCGCGCCCAGCAACACGGCGTCGGCGGCCAGACAGGCGGCTTCGGTTTCCGCAGGCAGCGGTGTGCCGGTGGCATCGATGGCGACGCCGCCGATCAGGTGTTCGGTAAAGCTGAAGGTATGGCCATAGATATCGCCCACGCAGGTCAGGACGCGCTGGGCAGCCTTGGTAACTTCTGGGCCGACACCATCACCCGGCAGGACGACGATATTGAAATTGCGTTTCTCGCTCATGGTACTGTCCTTTGGGGGCTGGGGTCATTTCGGCTGGATTCAAACGCGGTGATCTGGGCGTCCTTGGCCATAAGCCAGCCGAGGGTATCGACACCGTCCAGCATGCACTGGCGGGCAAAGGCCTCGACCTTGAAGTCGACAGGGGCGGCATTGCCGCGCTGAATCTGGTTGTTCTCCAGATCGATGGTGACAGGCTGGTCCTGATTTTGCGCCAGATCGTCCCAGACATCCTGAGAGACCACGATGGGCAGAAGCCCATTCTTGAGCGCATTGGACGTGAAGATGTCGGCAATCTCTGTCGAGATCACGGCACGGAAACCATAGTCCAGCAGGGCCCAAGGGGCGTGTTCACGCGAGGAGCCACAGGCGAAGTTCGGGCCACCCAGCAGGATGCGGTGCTCGCTGGGGTCGATGCGGTTCAGAATGGCTTCAGGCTTGGCCGAGCCGTCGGCTTCGTAACGCCAGTCATAGAACGCCTGATCGCCCAGACCTTCCCGCGTGGTGGTGGTCAGGAAGCGGGCAGGGATGATCTGGTCGGTGTCGATATTGGCCTGTGACAGCACAACGACCTTGGAGGTCAGCTTGGCAAAAGGTTCCATCAGACGATCTCCTCGGCGGTAGCCAGATGACCGGCAATGGCACTGGCAGCGGCGGTGGCAGGGCTGGCCAGAATGGTGCGGGCACCCTTGCCCTGACGGCCTTCGAAATTACGGTTGGAGGTCGAGACGCACAGTTGGCCCTCACCCACGACATCGCCGTTCATGGCAATGCACATGGAGCAACCGGGGATGCGCCATTCGGCACCGGCGGCAGTGACGATGGTGTGCAGACCCTCGGCTTCGGCCTGTTGGCGCACGGCTTCGGAGCCGGGGACGACCAACATCCGCACGCCATCGGCGACCTTGCGGCCCTTCAGGACCGAAGCTGTGATGCGCATGTCCGACAGGCGGCCATTGGTGCATGAGCCGACAAAGACCACATCGACCTTTTCGCTGGTCATGGCTAGTCCGGCGGTAAAGCCCATATAGGCCAGCGCCTTGGCATCGGATTCGGATTGAGGCTGGGGGGCGGCCTCGCCAACCGGAATGGCGGCGTCGGGGGTGGTGCCCCACGTCGCCATCGGACGGATTTTTGCGCCGTCCAGCGTCACTTCCTTGTCGAAGACCGCGCCTTCATCAGTGGCCAGAGACAGCCAGTCCTTGGCGGCTGCCTCATAGTCGGCCGGCACGAAGCGGCGGCCGCGCAGCCACTCGATGGTCTTTTCGTCCGGCGCAATCATGCCCGCACGCGCGCCCGCTTCGATGGACATGTTGCACAGGGTCATGCGCCCTTCCATGTCCAGCGAGCGGATGGCTTCACCGGCATATTCGATGACATAGCCGGTGCCGCCGCCAAAGCCGATGGTGGCGATGATGGCCAGAGCCACATCCTTGCCCGAGACACCGTTTTGCAGTTGGCCGTCCACCGTCACACGCAGGGTCTTGGCCTTGCGCTGGATCAGGCACTGGGTGGCCAGAGTATAGCCGACTTCCGAAGTGCCGATGCCAAAGGCCAGAGCGCCGAACGCGCCATGGGTGGCGGTATGGCTGTCACCGCAAACGACCGTCATGCCCGGCTGGGTCAGGCCCAGTTCGGGGCCCATGACGTGAACCACGCCGCGCTGGTCGCTGTCCCAACCGGCCAGTTCGATGCCGTGGCGCTTGGTATTGGTTTCCAGCGTCTCGACCTGTTTGCGGGCCTGTTCGGTCACATAGGGCAGCTTGCCGTCCGGCCCAGCGGGCAGGGTCGGGGTGGAGTGGTCCAGCGTGGCAAAGGTGCGATCAGGGCGGCGCACCTTCAGACCTCGCGCATCCAGTTCGGCAAAGGCCTGCGGCGAGGTGACCTCGTGAACCAGATGTAGGTCCACATACATCACACCGGGGGTGGCGTCGGTTTCGGGAACGACGACGTGCCGTTGCCAGACTTTTTCATACAGGGTTTGGGGCTGCGTATTCGACATGATCTCAGGCTGGCTCAAACTGCGCGTTATCTAATGCATTAACCGATTGATGAATCGGTTCAAGCCAACCGTAGCGATCAGGGGTACTACCGTCGAACAAACCACGGAAAGCCTTGTTTACGGCCTTGGTCACCGGACCGGGGCCGGCGGCGCGGGTGGGGATGCCATCAACCGAGCGAACGGGGGTGATTTCGGCGGCGGTGCCGGTCATGAAGACCTCGTCGGCGACATACAGGCTCTCGCGGGTCATCGACTGTTCGCGCACCTCATAGCCCAGACCACGCGCCAGCTTGATGACGCTATCGCGCGTGATGCCTTGCAGGATCGAGGACGAGGACGGCGGGGTCATCAGCACACCGTCACGCACCACAAAAAGGTTCTCGCCCGCGCCTTCGGACAACAGGCCGTCTGCGCCTAGAGCGATACCCTCGCCATAGCCACCTTGGCGGGCCTCGCGACCGATCAAATAGCCGGACAGATAGTTGCCCCCCGCCTTGGCTCCGCTGGGGATGGTGTTGGGGGCGACGCGGTTCCAGCTTGAGACACAGGCATCGACGCCTTTTTCCAGAGCTTCCTCACCCAGATAGGCCCCCCACGGGAAGGCCGCGATCATGATGTCGGTCTTGATGGCATCCGGTGACGGGGTCACGCCCATGCCGCATGCGCCCAAAAAGGCCAGCGGGCGGATATAGGCCGACTTCAGCCCCTCGGAAGCGACGGTATCGCGGCACGCCTGAACCAGTTCCTCTACCGAATAGGGCATGGGGAAGTGATAGATGCGGGCGCTGTCATGTAGACGGCGCACATGGTCGGTCAGGCGAAAACCGCATGGACCGTTCGGAGTGTCATAGACGCGGATGCCCTCGAATACCGAGGTGCCGTAGTGAAGCGCGTGGCTCATGACGTGGACGGTGCAGTTTTCCCATGCCGTCAGGTGTCCATTGAACCAGATTTTTTGGGCCAGCGGCTTCATTGTTTCGTCAGTCCAGTCTGCGGCGGGGCCGCGTGTTTAAGGGCCGGACGCATCCGGCATACTTTAATAATTATAGGGGGCTCGATATTCGGGACTTAGGCGGCGTTGGCCGAAGCGGTGTCCTCGACGCGACGAACCCCGAAAAGGCGGTCGATCTGCCGGCCCAGATTGTCGACGCAGCGCGTGCCGTCGCGGCTGGCCACATTGAGGGTCAGGGTGCGCCAGTCGCCGCCCATGCCGGTGTGGAAATCCGTCATGCTCATGCCGTGGATTTCAAACCCGCGACGCTCCACCAGACCGATCAGGCGCTGTAGCGAACCGTCAGCACGGTCGATCTGGATGTGGATCGTATTGCTCATCGCGAGCCCTCCATCATTTCAGAGTTGTTC
This sequence comes from Brevundimonas sp. BH3, assembly GCF_045345115.1. Lineage (GTDB taxonomy): Bacteria > Pseudomonadota > Alphaproteobacteria > Caulobacterales > Caulobacteraceae > Brevundimonas. Next base: position 2,779,574 of record NZ_CP150796.1, on the reverse strand, counting down.
TTGCCCGGCGGCACCAGCGGCCAGACATTGTCTTCGGGATTGATAATGACGTGCGCCAGAATGGGACCGTCGGTTTCCAGCAGGCGTTTCAGGCCGTCGGAGACCTGATCCTTGTGGTCGACACGGAAGGCTTCGATGCCAAAGGCCTCGGCCACCTTCACGAAATCGGGGTTGTCGGACAGGTCGATCTCCGAGAAGTTCCGCTCGAAGAAGAACTCCTGCCACTGGCGCACCATGCCCAGACGCGAATTGTCCAGCAGCACGATCTTCAGCGGAATTTTGAAGCGGTTGACCGTGGCCAGTTCCTGAATGTTCATCATCACACCGCCATCGCCGGTGATGGTGACGACACAGGCATCGGGATCGGCCAGTTTGGCACCGATACCGGCAGGCAGGCCAAAGCCCATCGCGCCCAGACCACCCGAGGTGATGTGGGCTTGCGGGCGCGAGAACTCGCAATGCTGGGCGACCCACATCTGGTGCTGGCCGACATCGCACGCGGCGATGAAGGACGGCCCTGCCATTTTAGATAATTGGTTCAGCAGGGCAGGGGCGAAGACGCCGTCACCCGGGGCATTATAATCAACCGCACACTGCGCCATCTGGGCGCGGCACTGGTCGGACCAGTCGCGCACATTAATAGTGTCACCTGCCGCCAGTTCGCGGTTCAGGGCTTCCAGATTGGGTTTCAGGTCACCAACGACCGGAACAGCCACCGCACGCAGCTTGCCGATTTCGGATGCATCAACATCGAAATGGATCACACCGGCATTGGGTGCGAACTCGGCCAGCTTGCCGGTGGCGCGGTCATCGAAACGGGCACCGACAACGATCAGCAGGTCGGACGCCTGAACCGCATCATTGGCGGCACGCGTGCCGTGCATGCCCAGCATGCCCAGATAATTGTCCTGCCCCGTCGGGATGGTGCCCAAAGCGTTCAGGGTCGAGACTTGCGGAATGCCAGTCATGGCCGCGAATTCGCGCACGGTTTCGACCGCGCCCGAAATCTTGGCACCGCCCCCTATATATATAATGGGGCGCTTGGCCGAACGGATGGCATCGGCAGCGGCCTTGATCGTGGCGCTGTCGGCGATGGCATTGTCGTTCGGCAGATGGAAGGCGCGGATTTCAGCCGTCGTCTGGAACTGGATGTCCTTGGGCAGGTCGATCAGGACCGGACCGGGGCGACCGGTGCGGGCGATGTGAAAGGCTTCCTCGATGATGGCCGGAATGTCGATGGCATCGCGCACCAGATAGGAGTGCTTCACCAGAGGCATGGTCACGCCCATGATGTCGACTTCCTGAAAGGCGTCGGTACCCATGACGGCCTGCGGTACATTGCCCGTGATGCAGACCATGGGAACCGAATCCAGCATGGCATTGGCGATGCCGGTGACCAGATTGGTGGCCCCCGGACCGGAGGTGGCCATACAGACGCCGACCTTGCCCGAGGTGCGGGCATAGGCATCGGCGGCAAAGGCTGCGCCCTGCTCGTGGCGGCACAGATAGTGACGCACGTCCGATCCGGCGATGGCATCATAGATCGGCATGATGGCCCCGCCCGGATAGCCGAACACCACATCCACGCCCATCCGCTCCAGAGTGGAGACGACGAGGCTGGCACCGGTTTGGGCGGTGGTCTCGTGGGCGGGCATTTGAATGGTGGAAACGGTCATCTGGGCGGGGTCCGTGGGGGAAGCGCTTAGGCAGCTTTGGGTTTGGAAGCCTGCAACCAGGCCATACGATCACGCAGACGGGCACCGACCTCTTCGATCTGGGTGTCGCGGTCTTTCTGCATCAGGGCTTCGTATTCGGGCTTGCCCTGCTCGTTCTCTTCGATCCAGCGACGGGCAAACTCGCCGGACTGGATGTCATTCAGAACGTCCTTCATGCGATCGGCGGTCTCGTCATTGACGACGCGCGGACCCGAAACCAGAGCGCCCCATTTGGCGGTCTCGGAGATGAAGTGATGCATCTTGGAAATGCCGCCCTCGTAGAACAGGTCCACGATCAGCTTCAGTTCATGCAGGCATTCGAAATAGGCGATCTCGGGCTGGTAGCCCGCATCGACTAGAGTGTTGAAGCCACGGATGACCAGTTCCTTGGCCCCGCCGCACAGAACGGCCTGTTCACCGAACAGATCGGTCTCGGTTTCTTCGCGGAAGGTGGTTTCCAGCAGGCCGCCGGTCGCGCCGCCATTGCCCTTGGCATAGCCCATGGCACGGTCACGGGCCTTGCCGGTGACATCTTTTTCGATGGCGAACAGCGACGGCACACCGCGACCACGCTGGAACTCGCGGCGGACCAGATCACCCGGGCCCTTGGGCGCAACCAGAATGACATCCATGTCGTCACGCGGCGTGATACGGCCATAGATGATCGAGAAGCCATGCGCGAACAGCAGGGCCGAGCCCTTTTTGGCGTTCGGCTCGATGACCTCTTTATAGACATCGGCCTGAACCATGTCCGGCGTCAGGATGGCGATGATATCGGCATCTTTCACAGCCTCGGCCGGTTCAGCCGTGGTCAGACCGTCCTCGTTGGCGTGTTTCCAGCCGGTGCCGCCGTGGCGAACGCCGACGATCACGTCATGGCCCGAGTCCTTCAGGTTCTGGGCGTGGGCGCGACCTTGCGAGCCATAGCCGATGATGGCGATCTTCTCGCCGGCGATAGCGCCCGGCTTGATGTCCTCGTTGGTATAGATGGTGATGGCCATGGTTCAGGCGTCCTCGGAAACGGGCTGGGTAGCGGGAGTGGTTTGATAGCGATCCGGCGTCTGGGCCGGAGGCGGGTTCGGGATGGTCACAGCACCCTGCGAAGCCGAAGCGACGCTGGCGCGGTATTTGGCAAAGACGCCGCGGGCCTCGCGCAGTTCACGCAGGGTGAAGGCGGCGCGGCGGGCAGTCAGATCGGCGTCGGTGTCGATGCGGCGGTTGGGAACATCGATGGTGATGGTGTCGCCGGTCTCGACCAGAGCGATCGGGCCACCGACGGCAGCTTCCGGCGAGATGTGACCCGCCACGAAGCCGTAGGACGCGCCAGAGAAACGACCGTCCGTCAGCAGGGCGACGTTCTCGACCTTGCGACCCTTCAGGGCGGCGGTGATCTGCAGCATCTCGCGCATGCCGGGGCCGCCCTTGGGGCCCTCATAACGGATGATGATGACATCGCCTTCGCCCGCCTCGCCCGACTGGACGGCGGCAAAGGCGTCTTCCTCGCAGTTATAGACCTTGGCCGGACCGGTAAAGCGGTCGACCTTGTGGCCGGTCAGCTTGATGATCGCGCCCTCGGGGGCGACATTGCCATAGATAACCGCATAGGAGCCGCGCGCCATGACGGGCGCATCGACGGTGGTGACGACCTGCTGGCCGGGGGCTTCCTCGGCCTTGGCGGCTTCGGCAAACAGGCTTTCCCCCGAAACGGTCGGGGTGTTCACGATCTTGCCCGCTTCGGCCAGACGCTTGGCCACCAAGCGCGTGCCACCGGCGGCATACAGATGCGAGGCCAGAAAACGTCCACCCGGTTTCAGGTCACAGATGACCGGAGCCTCGACGCAGGCCTGATGGCAGTCCTCGATACCGAAATCGATACCGGCCTCGGCGGCAATGGCGGTCAGGTGCATGACGGCATTGGTCGAGCCACCGGAGGCCGAACAGGCAATGGCGGCATTCTTCAAGCTGGCACGGGTGATGTATTTGCGGGCGTTGTCACCGGCAAAGACGCGCTCTACCGCCAACTGGCCACAGCGGAAACCTTCGGCGGCCTTGTCCGGATCGACAGCGGGAACGTCATTGGCCCCCATGGGCGAGATGCCCATCATCGACAGGGCCATGGCCATGGTGTTGGCAGTGAACTGGCCACCACAGGCACCGGCCCCCGGGCAGACAGCGCTCTCGACCTTTTTCAGGCCCGCATCATCCAGCGTTCCGGCACCGTGGGCACCGATGGCCTCGAAGACCTCCTGAACCGAGACTTCCTGACCGTCGATACGGCCAGGCATGATGGTGCCGCCGTAATAGACCAGTCCGGGGATATCCAGACGGGCCAGAGCCATGGCCGCAGCCGGAATGGTCTTGTCACAGCCAACAATGCAGATGACGCCATCCAGCTGGTGCCCCTCGATGGCCAGCTCAATGGAATCGGCAACGACCTCGCGGCTGATCAGCGAAGCCTTCATGCCCGCTGTGCCCATCGAGATACCGTCGGTGACGACGATGGTGTTGAAATCGACCGGCCAGCCACCGGCAGCTGTAACACCTGCACGAACATCCTTGGCCAGACGGTCCAGATGCATGTTGCACGGCGTAACCGTGGACCAGGTGTTCACGATCCCGATCATCGGCTTTTTGAAATCGGCATCCTGCATACCGGCCGCCCGCAGATAAGAGCGGGCGGCGGCACGGCTTGGCCCATCAGTGACATGGGCACTGCGGGCATTGGCGGGATTTTTCGGATCGGGGCGGTCGGACATTGTGTTTTGTGGGTTCTGGTCGCTTGCAAGGGGAGGCGGGATTGGAAACGAGCATGAAAAAACCCCGCTTCCGGATGGAGAGCGGGGTGGTGCAGGCCTGACG